>JAKFVJ010000339.1 GCA_021732245.1 Candidatus Obscuribacterales bacterium
GGTGGTGGAGCACCGATGCCAATGGCTAGATCAGCCGGTGGCCCGGCAGGCGGCGGTGCAGCCCCTTCGCCACACGCATCACCAATTTCCCTTTCTCAAGGTGGTGGTGGCATTCCATCATTCTTCCCGGCACCTAAAGCCGGTGGTGGTGGCTCCCAATCAGGCTTTGCTCCAGGATCTACTGCTCCAATGGCTTCTAATAGTCGTGGTGGTGGCGGCGGTTTTGCCGGCAACCCCATGCCTAAGGCTCAAATGGGCGGCGGGCCAACTTCACTAGGTGGCGGCGGCGGTCCTTCAGGCGGCGCGCCGGCCCCAATTAGAGCCGCAGGCGGTGGCGCCCCAGGCGGATCATCAGGTGGACCAGCTATTGCAGTTGCCCCTTCAATTCCACGCGCTTCAGGTGGTGGAGCCGGTAGTCCAGCAGGTGGCGGCGGCGGCGAAGGTGCTCGCGGCAACCCGGATGCCAACAACAATCCCAACGGACGTCCTTCACTTGATGCTCAAAAAGATGTTGACTTCGGTCCTTATATGGCCGATTTGCAAAGACGCATTAAGCGCGCTTGGTTCCCACCAAAAGGTCAAGAATCAAGACGTGTGGTCGTAATTTTCAAGATTCACTCTGACGGTTCACTTTCGCACTTGCGCCTGGATCACACGTCTGGCATGGCTATTGCCGACAATGCAGCTCTAAAAGCAGTCGAAAATGCCGCACCATTTAGACCCTTGCCAGCCGGTGCACCGACAGATGTCGACATTCAATTTACCTTTGACTACAACGTATTTGGTGGTGGTGGACGTGGAACGTTCCGTCAGTTCTGATACACTCTTGTAGATAATCTTTAAAGTAGCGCTTAGCAGGTTGCCAACTAACCAGGAGAGACCATGGAAAACAAATTCTTCACCTTCTTCATGGAGTTCATGATCCGGGACTGGTTTGCCTCCATTCCCATTACCATTTGCTCCATCTTGACGGTTGCAGTAGTTATCGAGAGATATCTTTACTACCAAAAAAATCGCCGCGATGTATCCGCCTTCATTCACCAACTGCAGCGTGAGCTGGAGCGTGGTCAATTGCAAGCAGCTCAAGCGACTTGCAGCCGCCTCGGTGGTGTAATCGGCGAAGTAGCTGAAGAAGGCGTGCGTTTGATGGCTGAACAGAAGGAAGACTTCTCCAAAGCTTTTGACATTACCGTAGGTCTTGTAACACGCAAACTGGAAAAGAACCTGGCAATCTTAGGAACAATTGGAGCGACTGCACCATTTATTGGATTGTTCGGAACAGTGGTCGGCGTTGTATTTACACTTGACCAATTGGGCGTCGGCGGTGGTGGCACCCCCGTAGTTGTAACCGGTGTGGCTAAAGCGCTTATCGCTACAGGCTACGGTCTTATCGTCGCCATCCTCGCTGTTATTTTCAACAACGTCTACACCAACACAGTGAAGCGTTTTGATGATGACTTCTTGCTCCTCAAGCTCTTGTTCTTGAGCTTTGTCGGAACAGAAGCAGCAGGACACACACGGTAATTTAGGGACTACTAATTGGGCGCATCGCATGCGCCCGGATATTAAGGAAAGGGGGGTGATCGTTTATGGCAATGGGTCAAACAGGCCAGAACTTTGAGGACATAAACGTCACTCCTCTTACCGACGTATTCCTTGTACTTCTGGTAATCATGATCTTGATTGCTCCCCTTATCGACAAATCAGATCTGAAAATCAAACCACCAGAAACTCGCAACGCTAAAAAAGACGATGCGAGCAAAGCTATTTTTATCGACGTGGACAAGACAGGCAAAATTGCTATCAACAGCAAAGAGCTTCCTGCAGGCGCCACTACTGAAGAAATTCAAGCCAAAATAAAAGACTTACAAGTACGTGCCGGTCGTGATGACGTGCCAGTCACAGTCAATGCCGACGGTGATGCTAAACAGCGCGATGTGGTGGCTATCATGACCGCCGCTGCTGCTGCCGGTATCAAACGCATGCGCGTCGCAACTGTACAAGAATCTCAGTATTAATCGTAATCCTTTAAAAGTTGAGGTAACGGTTCGGTGATATCGTTTTATGTCACTCTGAGCGTTAGCGAAGAGTCTCAGCTGTTGAGGCGTGAGATTCTTCGCTTAGCTCAGAATGACTGAGTCCTGCCATGTCACGATATTATCGGTTGGGTCTAATTGGTCATCCAGTCTCTCACTCACTTTCGCCTACTTTGCATAAGGCAGCACTAGATCATTTCGGATTATCAGGTACTTACGATCTCATAGACATTCGTCCGGAAGATCTCAAAGTCAGAGTTACTGAACTAATTGCAAATGGTTTCATCGGACTCAATGTCACGGTTCCCTACAAGCAAGAATTGTTCAGTCTTGCCGACAGTCTTACGGAAGAAGCGCAATTAACTAGAGCAATTAACTGCATGAAGGTCTTACCGTCAGGCACCATCGTTGCACACAATACGGATCTCGGTGGCTTCATGCAGGCTCTGACGACTCTTACTGCCGGTAAGCCAGGACAAGGCAGTGCTTATATTCTCGGCACAGGAGGCGCAGCAAGAGCGGCTGCTCACGGTCTTATTAAACTGGAGTATCCGCAGATAGTAATTGTCGGGCGTAATAAAGAAAGGGCAGAAGAGCTCATTCAACAGCTCGGTAAACGCAAGAATGTCTCTATCAGTTTGGTAGACAGTCTCAAAAACAAGGAAAAGCCCTCATTAATAGTTAACGCCACAGACATCGGCGTTAACGACAAAGAATTACCCGCATGGGCAAAAGACCTCATGTCGTTTGCAGCACCCGAAGCGCTTTTATTTGATATGGTTTATGCAAAAGCACCAGATCTGACACCTTTTATGAGACACGCAAAGGTCTTAGGCATGACGGGCATTGACGGTCTGGACATGCTTATTGAGCAAGCCGTTTTATCATTTGCCTTTTGGACCGCACTGATCTGCCCGCAGGATATAATGCGAAAAGCGGTGGATGCAAAAATTGTGGGAGATAGGCTATGTTCTGGGACGGACTAACAGCAGTCTTAGCTATAGGACTATTCATTGCCGGCTGGAAACGCGGTTTTCTGGCATCGCTTCCCAGTCCTGTAGCAATAATTGTCGCAACCCTAGTTACGCAACATATTTACATAGACTTTGCTCAATGGCTGTCACAACAACTAAGACTCGATCCACACCCAGCAGTCGGTGCCGGCTATGTGATGTGTTGGTTGGCCATTGATACGGCAGTTGAACTAGTAATCGGCATGTTTCTCAAAGGCAGATTTGCCGAACATACTCCGATTGTTTTGAACCAATTCGCTGGTGGCATTTGGGGTATCGCTAAAGCAGCAATTATTGTTGTTCTACCCTTAATGGCTCTTTCTGTAGAAATCAAAATTCCCGTGCCGCCAAAAGACGTATCCGGTTTAATAGCACCGGAAATTCCGGCAGAGAGTGATTCCACTATCATGCCGATGATGCGCAAAGCAGCAGAAGCATTACTGCCCACCATCGGAAATTATGTGGTATCAACCAACGCTCCTAGTTTCGAACCTAAGTACGAAAATATAGAAGCTAAATAATAGTAAGGACAGTCAGTCCGAGCCCATTCGACTAACGCTCCGGGCAGGCTCCGCGAAGAATCTCGTATGTTAAAGACGTGGGATTCTACAGCAAGGGCGCATGCAATGCGCCCCTACAAAACAGAATAAAAGATACAGACGTCTTAGAACAAGCTTGCTTGTTGTCCAAAGAAGATTGGCACTAATTGCATTGCCAATCCAAGCTCACCATCAATACTGAGCACACCGGACAAAGCTGCAGTCATAGCTGACATGCGTCCGCTCATGATCATATCGAGATCATCGGCATTAACCGAAATTGTGCAATCCGGCTTAGCTGTTGGCGCACCATTTACTGGGACAAATTCACAGGTGCCGTTGTTGATTTTAGTCAACCATTGCGTTGCACCGCTGTCGCCTTTAACGGAAAACATAAAAGTAGCCGAGACATCCTTAGCAGCCTGTGGGTTGAATCTCTTCTTGAGTTCTTCAATCATTTTTTAAGCGCTCACTGACATTTCCTCGCGACAGATTTCGAATAAATATATAGAGGG
>JAKFVJ010000340.1 GCA_021732245.1 Candidatus Obscuribacterales bacterium
TTGTTGACTTTGTCATTCTGAGCAACGCGAAGAATCTGCCGTAAGTTTCCATAGTCCGACTTTGAGCATTTGCGATACATTCTTCGCAACGGGCGCATGCAATGCGCCCCTACAAAAAATAACAACGGGGTACTACCTACTACCAACTTTTGCTGTGCTCGACGATGATACTTTCGACAACGCCTTTTCGAGGTCAGCAATGAGGTCGTCGCCATCTTCGATACCACACGAGAGGCGAACCATGCCTTCGACGATGCCACGCGCATCGCGTTCCGCTTTCGGAATAGATCCGTGTGTCATTGATGCCGGATGGCACAATAACGACTCGACGCCACCGAGGCTTTCCGCAAGGGCGAAAAGCTTCGTGTTTTGCATGAAGATGTCAGCCTTTTCCATGCCGCCTTTGATGACGCAAGAGACCATACCGGAGAAGCCGGACATTTGTCTCTTCGCCAAATCATGTTGCGGGTGAGACGGCAAGCCTGGATAAATCGTCTTCTCGATGGCCGGATGCCCTTCGAGGAATTTGGCGACCATCATGGCGTTCTTTTCATGCTCACGCATTCTCACAGCAAGTGTCTTTAAGCCGCGTTGTACGAGCCAACAGTCAAATGGTCCAGGAATTGCACCAACTGCGTTCTGGTGGAACTTGATGCGCTCGTAGTATTCTTCGTTGCTTGTAACTACTGCACCACCAACTACATCGCTGTGTCCGCCCATGTACTTGGTCGTGCTATGAACCACAATGTCAGCGCCTAGTGCCAGCGGTTGCTGGAAGTACGGGCTGGCAAATGTGTTATCGACAACGCTTATCAGCTTGCGCGACTTAGCTAGATCAGTAAGTGTCTTCAAATCAGCCAAGTTCAACAATGGATTCGTCGGTGTTTCCATCCAAAGAACTTTCGTGTTCGGCTTAATAGCCGCTTCCACCTTCTTAGGATCGCGAGAATCCACGAAAGTAAATTCCAAGTTATACCGACTCAACACCTTCGTGAAGAGACGGTACGTGCCCCCGTAAACATCTTCGCCGACTACAACATGATCGCCCGCGTTCAATAAGTTCATCACCGTGGCCATCGCGCCCGAGCCCGAGGAGAAGGCTAGTCCGTACTTGCCGCCTTCAAGTGAAGCGATACAAGCCTCGAGTGCCGCGCGCGTCGGATTGCCCGTGCGCGAATACTCGTAGCCTTTGTGCTTGCCGATTCCTTCTTGGACATATGTAGATGTCTGGAATACAGGCGTAATAATTGCCCCCGTCGATGGATCCGGCTCACCGCCAACGTGGATAGCTTTAGTTGAAAATTTCACGGTTAACTCCTACTTCTTAGCGGTGACTTTGCCAGCCATGCCGCTCTCGATTGTTTCTTGCAAGTGGGTCATTAAGTCGTACTTGGTGAGTACGCCGATTGCTTTACCGTTCTCGGTTATTACAACCATGGCAGAACCCAGCCTAAATGCTTTATACACCTGATCTATTTCCGAAGTTTGTTCAAATTGCGGAAACGCACGACCCATCACTTGCGTCACTTGCACTGATTCAGGATGCTTGCGCTCGTAGACAACTTGCATGGCAATGATGTCGTTGATAGACCCGACGTTTTGACCATCTTCGGACACAACCGGCAATTGGTCGATTTGATATTCTTCCATCAAATCAATTGCTTTCTGGATAGTGTCACTTGGACGCAAAACAATCATTTCAGGGATTCTGGAATGAGCGACTTTGCGCTTGAACAAATCTGACACGTAGTAAGTCAGACCCGGAGCCGGCATAAAGCCATTCTCCCGCATCCAGTCGTCGGAGAACATCTTGCTCAAATAACCACGCCCACCGTCCGGCAAGATAACGACAATTACGTCATCCTTGGTCATATTCTTCGCCACACGCAAGGCGGCAGCTGTCGCGGTCCCCGACGAACCACCAACAAGAATGCCTTCCTCGTGAGACAAACGACGAGCCAAGGTAAACTACTCTTTGTCGCTCACGCGAATAATTTCGTCAATAAGTTTCAAATTCACGTTGCGCGGAATAAAGTCTTCGCCAATGCCTTCGACTTTATATGGTTGCGCCATGTCACCTGAATAAATAGACCCTTCAGGATCAACACCAATAACCTTTATCTTTGGATTTTTTTCTTTCAAGTATCTTGCTGTACCCGAAATGGTTCCGCCTGTTCCCAAGCCTGCTACCAAGCAAGTTATCTTGCCGTCTGTCGCTTCCCAAATCTCAGGTCCAGTTGTGTCGTAGTGAGCCTGCGGATTAAAAGGATTTGCAAATTGATTGGGCTGGAATGCTCCAGGAATTTCCATTGTCAATTTGTTGGCTACGGAATAATAACTTTCATGAGAGCTGGCTGATACTGAAGTCGGCACAACTACAACCTCTGCGCCGTAAGCTTTGAGTAGATTTATCTTCTCGACGGCTACTTTGTCAGGCACTACGAGGATACAGCGATAACCCTTGACTGCTGCGATTTGCGCCAGTCCTGTGCCGGTGTTGCCGGACGTCGGCTCAACAATCGTGCCGCCTGGACGCAAAAGCCCCTGCTTCTCGGCTTCTTCAATCATGGCAAGTGCCGGTCTGTCCTTAATAGATCCGCCCGGATTGAATGCTTCAACCTTCGCTAGTATCAATGGCTCTAGACCAGCTACAATCTTATTCAACTTAACAAGAGGTGTAGCACCTACTGTTTCGAGGATGGTGTTTTTGTACCGCATCCTGGCTCGCTCCCGTACAATTAGGTAAATCGCAAAGGTCAATTATATTCCAATATGTTGGACGACATTACTAAGCGAAAATACATCTGGAAGCCAGAAGATCTTGCCAACTGGAAGATAACCAATCAGTTGGGCGAGCCTGGTAAGTATCCTTTCACGCGCGGAATTCACGAGAAGATGTACCGCGCCAAGCTCTGGACGATGCGCCAGTACGCGGGCTTCGGCACTGCTGAGGAAACCAATCAGCGCTTTCGCTATCTCTTGGCAAACGGTCAAACCGGCTTGTCTACTGCTTTTGATTTGCCTACACAAATGGGCTACGACAGTGATGATCCATTAGCCTTGGGCGAAGTGGGACGCACTGGCGTGGCAATCGACAGTCTTGCCGACATGGAAAGACTATTTGAAGGAATTGATCTTTCAAAAGTGTCAACTTCAATGACAATCAATGCCACTGCTGCAATCTTGCTCATGATGTATCGAGCAGTTGGTGTCAAACAAGGTGTTAACCCAAAAGAATTGAGCGGAACAATTCAAAACGACATCCTCAAAGAGTACGAAGCGCGCAACACGTACATCTATCCGCCGCATGCGTCGATGAGAATCATCACAGATATTTTTGAATACTGCGCAAAAGACATGCCGCGCTTTAACACGATTTCTATTTCCGGATATCACATTCGTGAAGCCGGCGCGACCGCTGTGCAGGAATTGGCATTCACATTTGCCAACGGCATTGAGTATGTGAAGGCTGCTTTAAGTCGCGGCTTGAAGATAGATGATTTTGCTCCGCAGTTGAGTTTCTTCTTTGTGGCGCAGATGAATCTCTTTGAAGAAGTCGCGAAGTTTCGGGCGGCTCGTAGAATTTGGGCGTCTTTGATGAAGGACAAATTCGGAGCGACGAATCCTAAATCTATGATGTTGCGCTTCCATGTGCAGACGGCAGGTTCATCGCTGACACAACAACAGCCGGATAACAACATAATTCGCACTTCACTTGAAGCAATGTCGGCGGTGTTAGGTGGGGCGCAATCTTTGCACACGAACTCCAAGGATGAGGCGTTGTCTCTGCCGTCAGAAGCTTCGGCGTTAACGGCGCTGCGCACGCAACAGATAATCGCCTTCGAAAGTGGAATAGCCAACGTCACGGATCCTTTCGGTGGATCGTACTTCGTCGAAGAATTGACGGACAAGATTGAGGAAGGCACGCGCGAGTATCTGAAGAAGATCGACGAGTTGGGCGGAGCGATGAAGGCGGTCGAGTCGGGATTCATTCAAAAAGAGATACAGGAATCGGCGTACAAATTCCACCAGGCTGTTGAGTCGGGAGACAAGGTGATTGTTGGCGTCAACAAATTCATCGACGATCATGGTGAGCCTATTC
>JAKFVJ010000490.1 GCA_021732245.1 Candidatus Obscuribacterales bacterium
AGGCAAAAGCTGACATTCAACCGGATGTTCAGCAAATAAAAGCAATGAGAGATCAATTTAAAGGAAGTGGTCCATCCGGACTGAGCGCCGAAAACAAAGAAAAATTCTCGGCCATTAAGACACGCTTGAAGGCAAAACGTGAAAGTGTCTGGCAGCAAGTGAAAGGAAAACTCACTGCCCAACAACTGGACGAGTTGGACAAAATGCGTGCAGGAGATCTTAAGCCGCCAGGTTTAAGAGACTCCGGATAGTATTCCCGGGCAGGGCTTCGCCTTAACGTGAGGCGAAGCCCTGAAGTGCTTGTGGTGTCATGGTGACAAAAAATATTTGGATAAGCCATCTTTTACGCCGTGCAGGATTTGGATGCACGCCGAAAGAACTTCATCACTTTTCAAAACTTGGCTATGAAGCAGCTGTAGACGAACTCATCTATCCGGATACTGTAGACAATTCAGCTTTGGATAGGGTTATTGGTTCACAGGACTTCGACTTCACGCAAATTGACGATTTGCGCCGCTGGTGGCTTTATCGCATGACTTTTACTAAACGACCATTAGAAGAAAAGATGACACTTTTCTGGCATGGTCATTTTGCCACAGGCGATAACAAAGTGCGTAACGCCTACAATATGTATTTGCAAAATTTGCTTTTGAGAAAACATGCATTGGGTAATTTTCAAGACTTATTAATGGGAATTACTCGCGATCCGGCAATGATTGTTTATTTAGACAATCAACAAAATCGCCGTGGTAAACCCAACGAAAATTATGCTCGAGAAGTGATGGAGCTTTTCACGATGGGCATAGGCAACTATAGCGAGCGCGATGTTAAGGAAGCAGCGCGAGCTTTTACCGGCTGGCATACAAGACAAGCAAGTTTTTTCTTCAACACCAGGCAACACGATTACGGAGACAAGAATGTCCTTGGTGTGCACGGTGATTTGGACGGCAGCGATGTTGTGAGAATTCTTGCTGCTCGACCCAGCACGGCACGATATTTAGCAAAGAAACTAATTACGTTTTTTGCATACGACAACCCTGATCCGCAGGTTGTCGAAGAAATTGCTTCTGTTTATGTCATGAGCAAATTCAAGATAAAGCCTATGCTCAAGGCTATTTTTAAGCATCCGACCTTTTTAAGTGAAAAGGCATACCATGCCAAAGTGAAGTCTCCTGTCGAACTTGTAGTCGGCACGCTAAAGCATTTGGAAATGCAAAACTTAGATGCAGACCTGCCTACGATGATGTCTAGAATGGGACAAAATATTTTCAATCCACCGTCTGTGAAGGGCTGGGATGGCGGTGCTGCCTGGGTGTCGACAGATAGCATGATGGAACGCTTTAATTTTGCTGCGCGGGCCACAGCTCAGAAATTCGATGAGTTGCACTATTACGCAAGTCCTTCTGAGCTTGTCTACAAACAGAACATTCGAAATGCCGGCCAGTTGGTAGATTACTTTCTCAATTTGTTAGTAGAAGGAGACGTGCCGCCGGAGACTCGCCGGCGTTTAATAACTTACGTTTCCTCAGATTTAACCGGCAAACAAGTATCAGCTTTAGCCGATGATCGCACTTTAGATGCTAAATTGAGGGGGTTGGTCCATTTGATCATGACAAGTCCTGCTTACCAATTAGCCTGAAATCGAGGAATCTATGAATAATTCCGACAATAGTAGTAGCAATGTAACCCGCAGGAATTTCCTGAAGGGCTTAGGCGTAGCTGGACTCTGGATGTCGCACAGCGAATTATTTGCACTTGCAGCCCAAGCTGCCACTGTTAAGCGCATTGCCGGCAAAGACAAGATACTTGTTGTTGTGCAGCTCAGTGGTGGCAATGATGGTCTTAATACCGTTGTGCCGTATGGAATAGGCTCTTACTATGACGCGCGACCACAGATAGGCATTAAGCCCAATGAAGTACTGGCGCTTAATGGTCAACTTGGTCTGAACCCAAGTATGACCGGCTTGGCTCAGCTGTTCAAGAAAGGCAAACTGGCAGTAATTCAAGCTGTTGGTTATCCGAATGCCAACAGATCACATTTTCGCTCAATTGAAATCTGGCAGACAGGTTGTCCGGATAAAATTCGCGATACAGGCTGGTTAGGGCGCTATCTTGATCTGTCGTCCAGTGGCAATAACTTTGCCAATAACTTATTGGCCGCAGTAAATGTAGATCCGGTATTACCAAAAACACTTTCTGCTAATAAAGTAATAGTGCCTTCTGTAGCCAGTGTTGAAGATTTTCGATTCAAAGTTGATCCGGATTATCCACAAGATAGAGGCTCTCAAATATCTGCCTTTGAGGACATTTACGCAAACTTCAACCTAAGAAGACCGTATGTTGATCTGTTGCGCAAAGTTGGATTGGAGGCAAATAAGGCCTCGGATAATTTATTGGCGGTGACCAAGAACTACAGAAGCTCTGTTGATTATCCGGAAACTGAGTTTGCGCGTGGCTTGAAATTCATTTCGCAAATGATTACAGGTGGCGTAAATTCAAAAATTTACAACATAAGTCTCAATGGCTTCGATACACACGTCAATCAGGCGCGCACTCAATCTAGACTCTTGAAAAATCTTTCTGAGGGGCTTGCTTCATTCCAGGCTGACATAGAAGCACACGGCGTGGCTGATGACGTTGTGGTTATGGTCTTTTCTGAATTTGGCAGGCGTGTTGCGGAAAACAATGGCCGCGGCACGGACCACGGCACAGCTGAGCCGATGTTTGTACTTGGCAATGCCGTACATGGCGGCATTTATGGCGATCATCCAAGCCTGACCAATCTTGATAATGGTGATTTGCGGCATAAAATTGACTTCCGCTCAGTCTATGCCAGCGTCCTTGACCGTTGGCTGAAAGCCGACAGCCAAGCCATTCTCGGTAATAAGTTTGACCAGCTTCCTTTTGTGTAACTTGTATAATAAACCCCATGCGTCTTGATGAACTTGTCAAAGCTGAGGGAGATAAGATTCGCCGGGCTGCCGGCGAGCACGGTGCGAAAGCCGTGCGTTTTTTTGGCAAGCTTGAATGGGATAGTGACAAGCCTGACGGCAGTATTTTTGTTCTAGCTGAGTTTGTCCCTGAATGTACGCTTCTAGATCAAGCAAGCTTGTCCCTCAGTATGAAAAACATTTTTGGACACAATGTCGAAGTGTTTTCCCAGTCGGCATTAACTGAAGATGTCTTAGGTAATCTTCTTGAAAGTGGTGTGCCTCTAACTCATGATGATGAGTACAACTTAGGTGGCATTCAGACTGCTATAGAAAAAGCAGAGAGATATAAATCACTTGGTCGTGAAATCTTCGAGCAAAATGAGCTCGTTCAGACTTTTGTTGTGCATCAACTACAGATTGTCCACGTCTTGAGTAATCGAATCTCAGAGGACATGAAGGAAGAAGCCGATGAGATAGATTGGGAGAATCTGGTACCACTTGAAGAAATTCCACTCTATAAAGGGCGTGAACTTGTCGACGATGTGCCTTCAGGGCGCGACAAAGACTTGATGCTTTTTAATACTATGATATTTGCTTTGGAGCTTTTGGAAAAACATGTAGGACGCCCACCGGAAGAAACACAGCAAGACGAATTGGTACGCGCCTGGTTGGCGCATCATTTAACAGTTGCTGGAGATGCATGCCGTTCATTGTCGCCGCAATTACGCACGGCAACGCCTGATATTCCCTGGGATGTGCTTGTGGAGATGGCATGTATTATTGAAGTGAGCGGCAGCGATCTCGACTGGCAAGCAATCTGGAATACTGTTGAACACGATGTTATGCCGCTTCTAGCAGCGATGAAAGAGATACGAGCGCAACTGGATGCGCAGGGCAATTAAGGATCAGGTGGCGAATCGCCTTCAACCATGACCCAGAACTGTCTGGCTATATCCCAAACAGCCTCACCCTTCCAGTTTCGTAGATAGACTCGGGCAATCCAGGTACCTTCTTTATTGAGCTTCAAGTCCGGACGGAAAATATAGTGCCCTTTAAACAGGTCATTAGGGTCATTGGCGTTAAATTCGTGACTTAGAACTTCCTTGCCATCGGGATCTTCTATCA
>JAKFVJ010000487.1 GCA_021732245.1 Candidatus Obscuribacterales bacterium
CACCGGTTCTTGAAGCCTGGCAAAAGCCCGGTGCTCCACCTTGCTTCACTTATCCAGCCGGCTCTTGGGGTCCTGAAGAAAGCGACAAATTGCTTACCTCCGATCACCGCACCTGGAGACGCATATGAAGCCTCGCGTAGAAGAATTTCTATCCGGCAAGGTGAAAGCAGTCGATGTTGCGCACCTTGAAAGCGAATTGCGCTCTCTTTGGTCTCAAGCGGAGCGGACCGATGGCGACGGTGACACGCAGTCTAATATTCTGCGTGCTTGCGCCATGAATCTTATCCTCTTCAGCACCGATGAAGACGCGGAATTCGCCGCCGGCAACTTGCTCGACGAAGTTATAGTGAGCCATCCTTGCCGCGCACTCCTCGCCATTCAACGCGATCGCGATGTGCAAAATTTGGAAGCGTGGGTATCGGCGCGTTGCCATGCGGCTAGCAAGTCCGGCATGAAACAAATTTGTTGTGAGCAAATAACCGTCCGCTACGAAGGACGCGATCCCAACGTATTGCCTAGTTCCGTTTCTCCGTTACTTGTCGCAGATCTGCCTGTTTTTCTTTGGTGGCGCACTCCTGAGATTAATAGCACCGCCCTCGAGCCGTTTCTAAAGTCGATCGATCGCCTTGTTGTTGATTCGCGCAGAACAACATCGGTAAGCAAATATCTCCAAGAGCTTCTTGAAATAGTGCGCGGTGCTCGTGACGTCATTACTGTTAGCGATCTCAATTGGCGTAGACTTCTGCCGTGGCGCCGCGCCGTGGCCGAAATTTTCACCGTTGGCTCTTTTGGTTTTGAGCCAAGTGATGTAGAAAAGATAAAGCGCGTGGAAGTAGAATTTCAACCACGTAAAGACGGCTGCCTTTCCGCGCAGATTCTTTTATACATTGGCTGGCTTGCCGGTAGGCTTGGCTGGCAAGTGACCGGCGAAAAGTCAGACAATTCCAATTGGAAATTTAAAGCTAACGGCTGCGAAATATCCGTAACCGCTGTCGATCACGCGGAAATGCCGCCCGGCGCGCTTAACAAAGTCAAGTTGACATTATCGGGCGACCGCACGATAACGATTATTGCCAAACCGAAAGAAGAATTGGTGTCCGTGGTTATAGATTGCGACTCTAAGACGAAGAGTTTTGAGCTGCTGACGCCGTCAGCTGGTTTCCGCGAATCCGACTTAATGGGAAGAGAGCTGGAAACCTTGGCAGAAGATGATATATTCTTTCAAGCGCTCGAGTTTGCGTCTCTTGCGTTATGCACATTTAAATGAAATGGTGGCGAATTGAAAGAAATTACGATAGCTAACAGCGATTTGTTCATTTTCCCCGACCGCGATGACTTGAGCATCGGCGCAGCTGATGAAATAGCCACGCTGGCGCAGGACGCGGTCAAGGCAACCGGCCGTTTCACAATATCCTTATGCGGTGGTTCGACCCCCAGAGAGTTGTACACCCTTTTGGCAAGCGAACCCTGGGTCAAGCAAATGCCCTGGGGCAAAACCCACATATTCTTCGGCGACGAAAGATGCGTAAGCCAGGCAGATGCGCAGTCTAATTTCAAAATGATCAATGACGCATTGCTTTCAAAAGTTCCTATCCCAAAGAGCAATATCCATGCTCCAATGGGACAGGACAGCAATCCGGAAGCGGCCGCTCAAGAATATCAACAACAATTGACGGCGTTTTTTGGACATACGATGCCGGTTTTTGATCTCGTGTTACTTGGAATAGGTCCGGAAGGGCACACGGCTTCAATATTTCCCAACAGTCCGGCAATTGAAGAAAAGCATAAACACGTCATGGCTTACCGCGTCGACGATGCGCATGGCTGGCGAATCACCATGACTTTGCCTGTGATTAATGCCGCCAAACACATTTTGTTTTTGGTAGCCGGCAGTGAAAAGCAGGAAATAGTCGGACAGATATTTTCAAAAACTCAAAATGGACATGAAATACCCGCAAGGCTCGTATCTCCTACATCGGGCACGTTGATGTGGTATCTCGACGAAACGGCAGCGCAACAAGTGCAAGCTTGAGGTGATGTCAATAATATCGTTTTCATGAGGAGACCGGGAGACCAAGGAAAAGCTCAGAATAGGAGAGAAAAGTGACGGACTTTGAGCATTTGAAGGCGTTTTGCGGTCCAAAGGAATTACAGGAACTCTACAAAACATTTTCGGACGAATCGGATATGTTGCTTATCGAGTTAAGTAAAGCTGTCTCGTCCCAAGATCAAGATTCTGCCAAAAGGCTTGCGCACCAATTGAAAGGGCTTGCCTCCACTCTCAATGCGGAAGATATGCGAGTGCTGGCGGCCGATTTAGAAAAACACGTGAAAGAGTCCAATTGGTCCCCGACTGTTAGCCTGAATGAAAAGCTGTCTCAAACAGTAATTCAAGTGAAGAATGATCTAAAGGAAACAGCCTTTCCTGATAAACTTTAAGTCTGGAGTTATCTTCAGACCTCAGGAGAGTCACAGTGCGGAGAGCAGCTTCCCTTCTTGTCCTTGCGCTTCTTTTACTATTACCCGTAAGTCTCTGGTGGTTGCTTGCCAGACCATTGCCCGCATTAGACGGCGTGGTTGTGCTCAATCAATTGAAGAGTTCGGTGATTGTGCAATATGACGGACGTGGCGTTCCTTTTATAGAGAGTCCATCTGAAGAAGACGCGTACTTGGCACAGGGATATCTGCAAGCTCGCGATCGTTTATTCCAAATGGACATTACTAGACGCACAGCTCTTGGTGAACTTTCGGAAGTTTTTGGACCTGTGTGCTTAGCCTCCGACAAACTGGTTCGCACAATCGGCTTTGGTCGTTTAGCTCGAGCTGAGCTGAGTAAAGTTAGTCCCGGCACGCTTGTCGGGCTGAAAGCATTTAGCCGTGGCATCAACGCATATATAGCTGAAAACAGCGGAAAGCTGCCGATGGAATTCACACTGCTTGGTTACAAGCCAAGAGACTGGCAGCCGGAAGACACAATCGCCATCCTCAAATATGCGAGTTACCAATCAGATGACTCATGGCAACTTGACGAATTGAGGCAACGGGTTGTTGACAAGGCTAGCGACAAAGTTGCCGGGCAACTCTTTGCCGGATATGACGGTAAGGCAATCAACTTTGGACAAAGTGCACAAGCTCAAGCAGCCGACACAAGCAAAATTAGTTGCGCATTTAAAGAAGTAAGAAAAATTCTGCAAATGCCAAGACCAACTTACGGTTCGACCGCCTTTGCCATTGCCGGCAGCCGTGCAGATCACGGGTCATGTCTTTTAGCTGCGGACAAACATTCTGCGTTGACGGTGCCATGCGAGTGGTGGCTTTGCACGATGAGTGCCCCTGGAGTAAAAGTTGCCGGTGCCGCAATGCCGGGAGTGCCTGGCATTATTTGCGGACGCAATGAAAATATAGCTTGGTCGTCGGCTAGTTTGAAAGCCGATGTGCAGGATTTGTTTATAGAAGAATTCAGCAAACAGTTTGCCAATCAATACAGAGTTTCATCCGGCTGGCAAACAGCTGAGGAAATTGTGGAAAAAATTCCAGTGAAATTCGGCAGCCCGTATACGCACAAAATATTGATGACTCAGCATGGACCTGTGCTTTCTAAGACTGACAATATGGCTATCGTCCTTTCTTGGACTGGATTCAATTCGGATGCTTCAGCAGTCGACAACATTTGGAAATTGAACCGTGCATCCAGCTGGGCAACATTCCTTCAGGCGTTGGATAAGTTTCCCGGACCGCCTCAAGTATTTGTCTATTGCGATCGCAAAAATGATCTTGCCTATCACGCAGCCGGTGATATACCGGTACGCACTGGTGGTGGACAAGGCGCGGCAATTACACCAGGCTGGCAATCAACCGGTCAGTGGATTGGTAAAGTGCAATTCAATGATATGCCTTGGGTATACAATCCATCTACAGGTTTTGTAGTTGCTGCCAATCAAAAGATGCTCGCCAGTCGCGCAGTACTCTTAGGCAATCAGTCATTACCGCCATATCGCGCTAATCGCGTTGACGCGCTTTTAAATTAC
>JAKFVJ010000329.1 GCA_021732245.1 Candidatus Obscuribacterales bacterium
AGTGTTGAGTTTCTTGTAGTTTTTTTCAAACCAAGTATTTTCGCTTTTGAGATATCCACAAAACTTTTGGTAAATACGATGGGCATGCCCGAGAAAGCCTTCGTCGGCTGCCAGTTCATTCAAACGCTGTTGGCTAATCTTGCCTAAAAGCAGCACCGGATTATGCCCGGTCGTCTCCCACAACTCCCTGTCCATGCGTCTGAACAAGTTAATTGACTCGTGGTCCCAGCTCCAGCGCAGGTTGTAGGCTAATTCCCGCAAGCATTCAAGCTCCGGCGGTAAAAACGGCGTCACCTCAAATGTGCGAATTGGTTTCAACTTAAATCCTCCAGCCTATGTAAAAAATTTTCCCACGAATTAGCCCTTTTAAGCGATTTGGCAAAGTTTTTACTTGTTGCCAAGAATATAAGATGGGTGTAGGGCGAATAAGGGAGCGACAATGCCAGCACTCAGTCCTGGAACCAAGGCACCGACATTTAGATTAACTGGGCTCGATAAAGCCGCCTATGTGTTAACTGACACTCTGCGTTCCGAGCCGGCTGTAGTTTTGGCATTTTTCAAAGTTAGTTGCCCTGTTTGTCAGTTTACATTCCCTTACCTGGAAAGACTGCACCGCAGCTATACAAATCTGCCAATTTGGGGCATCAGCCAAGACGATACCGATGCCACAGAAGGTTTTTGCCGCATGTTCGGCATAACCTTTCCAACCTTGCTCGATCAGGGCTACGAGCTGTCCGTCAGTTACGACTTAACAAATGTACCTTCCATCTTTCTTGTCGGACGAGATCTAGTCATCGACAGAACCATCGTGGGCTTTGACAAAGCTGAATTGGAAGGACTCAATCAAGATTTATCCGAATTATCCGGAATGCCAACAAAGGCATTATTCAGCGCAGCCGATGAAGTGCCTGCGCTGAAACCCGGCTGAGGGTCAAAACACCTGGCTTAGGTTAAGCCGGAAAAGGAGCTTTATACAAATGCAAATTCAGTCCTGGGCAAAAACTTTAACAGCGGTTGTACGACTCGTCTGTTTAGCATTGTTGTTTGGCGGATCAACTGCAGTGGTGTTCACGGCGATTGTTCTTGTTAAAACAGCAGTGGCCGCCGGAATTTCACAAACAGAAGCAGCAACCGCCAATGCACAGATATTTATCAATTTTGCCAAAGTGGCATTAGGCGCGGCAATTGGCTTACTCGCTGCCGAAGCTGTTGATTTTGCTACAAACCCCAACAAAACCAAATCTACTTACGTTCGCTATGCTGCGAGCTTTGCCGCAATTGCAACAGCTATGATTTTCTCTCTTGGTCTTACACCAATGATGGCTGAACTATTGCCGGCAATTGCCACCAACCCAACAGCTCATGACGAATTTCACAAACTGCACACATTGTCACGCACGATCTTTGGCGGAACAATATTCTGCGCTTTGATCTCACTTATCACGCCTGCTCTATCGAGCGAATCGAGGTCTTAATGGCCAGCAGCAAACGCATATTTCTGGACCCAATTCATAAGGACATAGTCCTCGACAGCAACAACCGCGCAGAAAACCTCATACTAAAACTAATTGATACGCCGGAATTCCAACGCTTGCGCCGCGTGCATCAATTTGGCATTTCCAATTTGACATTTTTAGGCTCCGAGCACTCACGCTTTACGCACTCAGTGGGCGTAATGCACATTGCTTCTCGTCTATACAGCCAACTACTAGAAAAAGCGCCGTCACTTACGGAATTCGAGCCGCTAATACTTGCTTCGGCGCTCTTACATGATGTCGGACACGGACCATACAGTCACGTCACCGAAAAAATAGTCGGCTACAACCATGAAGACTGGTCAAGTCGCATTATTACCGAAAACACGGGTATTACAGAGACACTTAGAAGTTTCGACAAACAACTACCTGAAAAGATAGCTAGCGTTCTGAAAAAGACTTTCAAGCCGCATTACTTGTCCGACATTGTCTCCAGCCAACTTGACTGTGATCGTTTCGACTACTTGCTGCGCGACAGCTACATGTCAGGCACGGCATATGGGCTTTTCGCTCTCGATCGCATTCTTGCATCACTGGAAATCGACGAGCCAAATGACCGGCTGGTTGTTTCAGGAGAGAAGGCACAGACGGCAGTCGAGCACTATCTCTTCGCCCGCTATTCAATGTACGCCTCTGTCTATTTCCACAAGAAAAATCTTGCTGCCCGAGCCCAATTAGGACTGCTTGTAAAACGCGCGCGCATGCTTGCCGGACAATTAAACTTCATGGACGAGCCGATGCACAAGTGGCTAATGAATGAACCATTGGATGTACAAGAATATTTGCGCTTAGACGATGTGGCTCTCACATATCACATCAAACGTTGGATGGATGATAAAGATCCAATTCTTCGAGATCTCGCTTCACGCCTCATCAATCGCAAGCTCTTTAAAGCTATTCGTCTTCCAGTAAAAACAACAGAAGAAGCGGAAGCAATTCAGAAGCGAGCTGCAGACGCGCTGAAGAAATCCAACTTCGATCCGGAATTCTATCTAACAACTGACTCAACCGGTATCAAACCATACGAGTTGTATCATCCGGACAACGACCATCCACAATCAAACATCATGTTGCGCACGGCGAATGGCCAAATCAAAGAACTATCTTCACTGTCACCAACCGTAGATGCCTTGGTCAAAGGACAATTCGCCTCATTCTGGCTCATCTATCCAGCCGAAGTGTCAGACACAATTGGCCGGCTTCTAGAGCCAGCTCCAATAGCTTGATAGAAACCATGACGGAAACCAAATGATCAACGCCTCTTGTTTCTACTTCGCCCGTCACGGACAAACTGACGCCAATATCCAAGCCGTTATGTGTGGCGGCGAATGGGATATTGAGCTTAACGAAGCAGGCATTGCGCAAGCAAAAGCTGCAACTCAGCTATTGAAAGATACTGAGCATAACATCAAAGCCATTTGCGCCAGTCCAATGAAAAGGGCTCTCAAGACGGCGCATATCCTAAATGAAGCGCTGTCTGTCCCACTCACGGTTGTCCACGAATTGCGTGAATGGGAAGTCGGTGAATGGTCAAGAAAACCGTACCACCAAGTACCAAATCTATTTCTCGGTAGTGAAAACCCTCCTGGTGGTGAAACCAGACAGGAATTTCAAGACAGAATAAATCGCGGACTATTAGCGTCCGTACAAAATGAAGGACCGGTGTTAATCGTCTCGCATGGCTGCGTCTGGCACATCATTACAAAACTGCTCAAGATGCCTGGCGGGCTGATTGAAAACGTAAGTATTCATCAAGTAAATCACGATAATGCGGAAGTTATCGAGGCTCGCAAATGGATGAGCCAACGCCTTGCACCGGGCGCTACTTCCGCTCCTTAGGAATGTTGGGCAACTGAAACATCGTGTCGACCGGTAAACACTAAAGATTGCGCATCTCGCAAATCCGTCAGATGCCTTAATGTGCTTTCAATTGATCTTTCTTGTCTATAGACTTCAATAATCTCGTCGGCCGGCACCCGTCCAGTTTCAAGTCTTTGCCAGAATACATCAAGCGTCCCTACGCTTAGTCCCATTGATTTGCATATTCGCTCTGTTTGATTGAGTATTTCAGAAGCACGAGAGCGAATTGTCTCAGCAGCTAAACCAAAACGAGCAACTTGTCCTAAATCATAGACTCGACTTTGATCGCTAGCGCGCCCAGGCAATTGGTTGTCCAACAAAAACGCGAACCAAATTAATAGATAATTGTGATAATCAATGAGCGAATTACTCATCTCAAGACATTTCAATTCGAATCTCAGACTCGGCTTTCTATGAATAGTCACAGGTGGCGCAAATAAACTTCGACGATAGGTTCTATAAGACTTTCCGACTTGTCCGCGAATACGCCACAATCCGCCGTCAGCCAAAGGGGATGCAACTGTCAGGGCCGTCATTGCTGGAGCGTAATAATTGATTTTCCGAAATAAGTCGTCCACATCAATTTTGGAGCTGTAACTTCTTGGCAGACTGATGTTCACATC
>JAKFVJ010000171.1 GCA_021732245.1 Candidatus Obscuribacterales bacterium
AACAACTTCAGCATGCAGTGGATAAGCAGCAAAAATTGCCGCTGTAAAAAATCCAACAGTTGACGCCTGGCGCTCTCCAAATTCCCTCAGCATCCTGCGCGTAAGCAGGAAAAGAAATATCGCAGATACACACTGATACAACGTATTTGTCATGTGATATCCAATTGGATTAGCACCCCAAAATAGATAGTCCAATGCCAGGGTCAAAGAGATAAGCGGTCTATAAAATTGCGTTCCCTGAGTCTGCAACCAATTGGTATAAAAGTTTTGCCATAAAAGTTCAGGATGCCCTGAAAACACTCTGCTCAGATAGGCAACATGTATATAGTCATCAGCGAGATAGTAGCCACCAAGCGTCCTGCCGAAGCAGACGAAATTGATAGCTATCAAAGCTGCCATTAACAACAATGGCAACCAGAGCCTCTTGATCTCCCCAAATTGGGTATTTGTAGACAAGAACGTCTCCCTTTCGACCCTATTTTCGCAGCAAATGAGGGCTGACAATGGCTCAAAACAGCCAAAATTGCCCCAGAACAGCTGGTCTTCAATTATACTAATGTCATAAAATGATTTGGCTTGGTTTAACAACATGTCAGGGAGAAATAGTCATTAGTAGCAGCGAACTCAAGTTTCCGGATGGCTTCCTATGGGGTGTCGCAACCTCACATTTCCAGGTTGAAGGCAACCCGAAGGAAATGGCTGGTCGCTTGTCGGACTGGTCTATGTGGACTAACTGCGACGGCAAAATAATCGATCAATCCAATGCTGACAGAGCCTGCGAATTTTTCTATCGTTACAAAGACGATCTTCAGCTTTGTCAAAACATGAACATGAATGCGTTTCGCTTGAGCCTGAATTGGGCGGCACTCATTCCATTGCCTGGCGCCGCGCTCGATCGCGAAATGGTCGACTACTACAAAAAGGTTTTGACTGAAATTCGAGCCAAAGGAATGAAATCCTTTGTCAGCCTTTTCCATTTCTGCTTACCTAATTGGTTAGCCGACATTGGCGGCTGGACCAATCCAAAAACAGTTCGTGAGTTTGCTCGATTTGCCGAACTTTGTGCGCAAGAATTTGGTGACCTGGTCGACTTCTGGATTACCATTAACGAGCCTTTGGTTTACGCCTATCAAAGTTACATTGCCGGTGTATGGACACCTGGTTATGAAGGCGATTTCCTATTGGCGTTTAAGACAATTCGTTCCATGCTAGAAGGTCATGCCGCAGCCTATCATGAGATTCACAGTAATGTAAAAGATGCACAGGTAAGTTTTGCGATTCACTGGCGAATCTTTTCAGCGCGCAACCCAATTAATCCTCTCGATCAATTTGCACGTTATTTGCGCAATCACGTCTTCAACCACATCTTTTTGTTGGCAATTAGAGAAGGGCGTCTCATTTTCCCATTCCCCATCAATTGCGAACGCGTCGTGCAAAGCATAAGTGGACCAATTACCGGGTTGAAAGACTCCATGGACTATATTGGTCTCAATTACTACACGCATGAGACTTGTGAATTCCAATGGGCATATCCGCCGGACTTTTTCGGTCAGCAAGCTGAGACTCACAAAAATGCTAAGACCGGCCTTGGTTGGGAAATATATCCTCAAGGTCTGTATGACGTGCTTACCAAAGAATTGCCTGAATACAGTGTTAATTCACAAGGTAAGCAACTGCCGACGTATATTACAGAAAATGGCATGGCAACCAAGTTTCCAGCGCACATGATAGACGGGGATTGGTCGCTTAATGACACTGAGCGCGTCAATTTCTTGACAGAACATATAAAAGCAATGCACAGAGCAATTGCCGATGGCGCCAATGTGAAGGGTTACTTGCACTGGTCACTTCTAGATAATTTTGAATGGGCCGACGGATTGGAAGCACGATTTGGACTGGTTCGCGTGGCATTTCCTACTCAGGTAAGAACCATGCGTGAAAGTGCAAAAGTCTACGCGGAGATTGCTCGCAATAACGGACTGGGCATGCAAATGCTTCAAGCCAGTGAGCGACCGGTTACCTCCAATACATAGAGCGGAGTCGAAATTGAAAAAAATACAATTGCTTGCATTAGCCCTTTTGCTAGTGCCCCTGCTAAATGCCACCTTACCTGCAACGGCTGAAAACAGCGCAGCCGAAGATATTGCCGAGGCTCAAAAATCCATTAAAGATCCCGTGAAGGCTGCTCTGGTATCCGAAAGCAAGGAGATACAGGCGGGTGTTCCTTTCACACTTGCCGTGCAACTAAATATGCAGCCGGGTTGGCACACTTATTACAAAGACCCAGGCGAATCCGGACTAGCCACGTCCATTGACTGGACCCTACCCAAAGGTTTTTCAGCCAGCCAAATAGAATGGGAAAAGCCAACGAAGTTTGTTGAAGCTGGAGTCACCACTTATGGTTACCAGAACAAGACGACACTAAGAACAAAGATCACGCCGTCGTCCCAACTAACAGATGGCGGGTCATATGAGTTTAAAGCAAAAGTCAAATGGCTTTCCTGCAAGGAAATCTGCTTACCGGGCAAAGCTGAGTTGAGTCTTTCCTTGAAGGCTGCGTCCAAAGCACAAGCTACTGCCACGCCTCAAAAGTCCGCCGGCAATGGTTCCCATTCAATGGACAAGGAACCACCACCGCCGTCAATTTCTGCTGTTGAAAGTCACAACATATCAACAGGGACAACATCAGAGCAAAGCACCAATTTCTTCACTTATATTGCGTTTGCTTTTATCGGTGGCTTCTTACTAAATCTGATGCCCTGCGTATTGCCTGTTATTTCAATAAAGATATTGAGTTTTCTCGAGCAGTCGCGTGATGAACCAAAGAAAATTTTCAAATCGGGACTAATTTTTTCATCGGGCATCATAACCTCATTCATGTTTCTTGCCGGTCTTGTCTTGGCACTGAAGAGTGTTGGACAAAGTATCGGCTGGGGATTTCAATTTCAACATCCAGCATTTCTTATTGCCATGTCCACTGTTGTGCTTGTATTGTCGCTCAGCCTAATGGGTCTGTTTTACGTCTCAGCGCCAACACAAGCACAATCGGGAGTTGACCGCGTTGCCAATCGGGAAGGCGCGCTTGGCACATTCGGCAAAGGTGTTCTAGCTACGCTACTTTCGACTCCATGCACAGCGCCCTTTCTCGGCACAGCGATTGGTTTTGGTTTTTCCCAACCGGCTTGGGTTTTGTTGACGATTTTTTTGGTTGTCTCCTTAGGCATGGCTTCCCCGTACATACTTCTGACAGCACAGCCGAAATGGATGCGTTATCTTCCAAAGCCGGGTGCATGGATGGAACAATTTAAAGAAGCAATGGGCTTTTTGCTTTTGGCGACAGTTGTCTGGCTGCTATCCGTTCTTGGACAACAGGTTGGACTCGTTGGCGTTTTAAACACATTAGCTTTCTTACTGGCTGTCTCATTTGCCACTTGGATAACCGGCAGATTTATCAATCTGAGTTCGTCATCTACTCGCAAATACACAACATGGGCAGTTGCCCTGGCAATTTGCGCAGGCGCCTATCAAATTTTCCTACCTGCCGTATTTCAAGCGGCTAATTCCAGCACAACCGAAACAGCAACTCTAGAAGAAGAAAACGGAATCATCTGGATGCCTTACAGGACAGAACTACTAGACAAAATGCTGCGTTCGGGCAAAACGATCTTTCTCGATTTCACCGCCGACTGGTGTCTTACCTGCAAGGTAAACGAAAAAACAGTTATCGCCACAAAGCCAGTTATCGCCAAGTTCAAATCACTTGGCGTCGTGACCATGAAAGCCGACTGGACCAAACAGAATCCAGAAATCAGTGCCCTTCTGCAGCAATTTGGCCGCTCCGGAGTCCCGCTCTATGTGATTTTCCCTGGCAATGATCCTGAACATCCAATTGTGTTACCTGAAGTTATTACTCAAAGTCTAGTTTTAGAGAAACTCGATTTAGCCGGCAAAAGCAAGTCCTAATCAACAATTGGTAGTTTCTCACTTGACCGTTTTCCCATTCTCA
>JAKFVJ010000331.1 GCA_021732245.1 Candidatus Obscuribacterales bacterium
TTTGGAACTATCGGCAAATTCAAACTCGATCCTTACCAATATTTATCAGAGTACTTGCAATGCTGCGCCAAAAATGGCGGCAGACCTCCCGATGATCTATCCGACTTTCTCCCATGGAAAATGTCCGACCAACGCAAACAAGAACTTGCGCTACCAACTGTCGCCTGAATTGACCACACGGTTCACTGAGCTTTTACTTTGCTAAAGTAAAGTAACTATACAAGATAAGACGTCTTGAATAGTCCGCGCGAAAAATTAGCGAATTAAACTTTGCGCACAGGTCCTGGATATTTTGCCATTGTTGAATCAGTTGTAATTAGTGTTATGCCTTCGGCAATCGCCTGGGCAATTATTATGCGGTCGAATGGATCTTTATGAATCGGCGGCAGGGTATCCATTGTTACCGCGTGTAGACTGGAGTAATTTCATGACTCACCATTGAACAATTGTGCAATTTCCTTAGCGCCCATCTGGTCAAAGTCTTTTGGCACGTCAATTTCGCCTTTTAGAAAACCCAGGCGGCGTTTTGCAGGGTTCGTCCACGCGACTAATTTTTACGAGTGGTTTTCCGGATTTGGCGATTAAAAATGATTCCCCTTTGACTGCTTGGGCAATGAGCCGAGAAAGGTGAGTCTTAGCTTGGTGAATGTTGATGATTCGCATGAGATTAAAGAGACTTAGTTTATTTAACTTAGTCCAGTTTATCACACCATAAACCGATGGCACAGCCAAAGTAATTGATCATTGTGAGACAATATGGGCGCTTCTCGCTTGTAGGTGACGGCATGATTGTAATGAAGTTTGGTGGTACCTCGGTTGGCAGTGCTGAGCGCATGCAGGAAGTTGTGCAGCTCGTAAAACAGACGGCGACAAAGTCATGCCCTGTAGTTGTGCTGTCCGCAATGTCCAGTGTGACTAATGCTTTAATCGCCGGAGCCAAAGCTGCGGCGGCTGGGAATTTCAATGACGCGTTGCGTCAAGTTGATTTGATTCGGGCAAAGCATGTTGAAGCAATAAATGCGATTTCGGGCGGAGCGGATCTTCTTTCGGAAATTGAAGAAAGACTTGCTGAGCTAGTCGTCACTTATAAAGGCATTGCTGCTGTTGGTGAATTGAGTAAGCGTTCTCTTGATGCAGTCTCCGGGATGGGTGAATTGCTTTCATCGGCAATTGTCGCGCGCATTGCTAATGCGCAAGGATTACGTAGTCAGTGGCTCGATGCACGCAAATTCATGATCACGGATGATTCATTCGGGCGTGCCAATCCGGTTTGGGGGGAGTTGGTGCCTGCAACACGCGAGGCTTTGATGCCTTTGCTCGAACAAGGCACGGTTGTATTCACTCAAGGGTTCATTGGTTCGACCCGAAAGGGTGTCTCGACAACGTTAGGTCGTGGCGGTTCGGATTACTCGGCTTCTATCATGGGTGTTGCTATTGATGCTGACGAAATACAAATTTGGACTGACGTGGATGGCATGATGACGGCCGACCCGCGTGTAGTAAAAGATGCGCGTGTGATATCGGAAGTGTCGTTTCAAGAAGCATCAGAGCTTGCATATTTCGGGGCGAAAGTTTTGCACCCGTTGACCATCAAGCCCGCTGTGGAAAAGAAAATTCCGGTACGTATTCTCAATACGTTTCGGCCCACTGAGCCAGGGACACTTATCAAAGATACGGTTGTGTCTGACGACATCATTCGCGCGGTGTCTTCGAAGAAGGGAATTACAGCCATCTTCATTAGTACGCCCAAGATGTTGATGAGTTATGGTTTCTTGGCGAAAGTGTTTGCTATCTTCGATAGATACCAAACATCAATTGATACGATTGCTACATCGGAAATTTCAGTTGCTCTAACAATTGATCAAACAGAAAGCCTGAATGAGATAGTTCGCGATTTGTCCGAGTATGGAGAAGTTCGTATAGTGCATGACGTGGCAATTGTCTCTGTCGTCGGAAGGCAGTACAGAGAAAAGTCAGGCATTGCCGGACGTGTCTTTGCTTCGTTGAAAGACGTAAACATAGTGATGATTTCCGGCGGAGCATCAGACATCAACTTGAGCTTTGTTGTCGAAGGCGCAAACGCAGACGATGCTGTGCGCATGTTGCATGGGGAGTTTCTGTCGCAGGGCGGACAGTCGAACCCTCTTTCTTTTGTCATTCCGAGCGGCAGCGAGGAATCTGCCGCGCGTTCGTGACGTTAGAGTTGGTGAGCGGAGAGCAAGTGAACATTCCGCAGGTAATCCAATAGGTTCGCCACGAAGAATCGCATCATCGTTCTTGAACTTATTGGATTAGGCGTTGCGTAGAAACATGTTTGTCGTTACTACCAGAGACTTTGATTTGCTGCGGCAGATTCCTCGCTATCGCTCGGAATGACAAATGGATTTACTTAGTCGTTCCGTTTTCGAAGAAATCGCTGATCATTTTTCTGTGCAGATCAAATGCAATCTGCTCTGGCAAATCACTGACTTGAAATGTTCGCACTTCTTCTGCGTCGTCGCCGGCTTGGAGAATTCCGGAGTTGTGCTTGGCAAGATACATCAAGATAAGTACGTTGATGCCACGACCTGGGGAATATGCTCCAAGTAGTCGATCTATTTCAACAGTTAGACCTGTTTCTTCATAGACTTCACGAATGGCGGATTCTTCAGGGTGCTCGGCAGACTCCATGAAGCCACCGGGTAAACACCACCAACCAACGAATGGTTCAAACTTGCGTTTTACTAATACAAGTCCATCATCGTGTGGAATTAGTGTTGCTGTTACCGGCAATGGATTATTCCAGTAAACAAATTCACATTTGGAGCATCCAATGCGATCACGTCCGCCAATGTGGACGGATTTAAGTGGGCTTGCGCACAGCGGGCATGTGTTCATATTGTATGGCTCCAGCTTCGCTTCGCTACGCTTTCGCCCGCTGTCCAGCTCATCACGCTCCACTGCAGATTGCTCTTCGCAATCTTTCGTTCTCGCTGTTGTTTCTTTGTCTGCATCCGCAATATTGCTTTGTTGGTTCATATAGATGGACTAGTGTATCAATATCAAGTTTTATAAATGACGGATAACTCAGGAACTGTATACATCATAGCCGCAAAAGAAAAAGCTGCAAGACCATCACCAGTGGCGTAAAAGCGCGTGCAGGCTTCAAATGTGCCACCACAGATGGTATGAAAAAGTTCGTGGATTTTTAATCATCCTAAAGAGAATCGAAATTTGCGGAAAATCGCGCAAAGCCTCGCGGGGTGTTGTTTTGAGATCAAGAGATCTATTAACAACCAGTGACGGATAAGCGCTCGATCACTTTTGCATAAACGATCGACCGCTGTTAATATGTCTCAGCGATTTTGGACCGTAATAAAGTCTTTTAGTGGTGGATGGAACAATTACCCAATTCGGTAGTCAATAGAACCAGAGCGGACGAACCGAATATTGAACTAGACCAAGGAGACCATGGCTATGAATCCCCCGATTTACGTTGCAGATCCTTCGGATTTCTCAGGGCGCGATGAGCAAGCAAATAGCTTGAATAATGCACAACAAGTCGGCCAGTCCAACCAGGAAACCAATCCGGAAAGCAATTGCTGCGCCGGAGCTTGCCAGATTACCTGGAAGCCCAACAAGGCAGTAAACAGCTAAGCCATTTTACTAGGCATCAAAAAAGGGCGCCCAACGGGCGCCCTTTTTAATTTCCCACGGACAGTGGGCGCATGCGATGCGCTTACGCGATAGTGATATCGTCGGACAAATAGACATCCTGAATCGCGTTGAGCAACTGAATGCCGTCCTTCATTGGTTTTTGGAAGGCTTTGCGACCAGAGATGAGTCCTGTTCCACCGGCGCGCTTGTTGATGATTGCTGTCGCAACTGCATCTTCCAAGTCGGTTTGACCGGAGGCGCCGCCTGAGTTGATCAATCCTGCGCGTCCCATGTAGCAGTTAGCTACTTGATAGCGGGTCAAATCAATTGGGTGGTCGGTGGTCAGTTCAGAATAGACG
>JAKFVJ010000190.1 GCA_021732245.1 Candidatus Obscuribacterales bacterium
ACATGCAGGGACGTGTTGCAAATGCCGCTGGTGGTGCCACCACTATGCTCATGTATGACGGCGCAAATCATCTTCTGCCCGCCAAGTACCGATTCACAAAAATTGCCGCTCAGCCGGCAATCGGTGCAGGCAGCGCTGTGGGCGGCTATTATGCGTCCAGCTTGGTTGCGGGCAAAGAAATAAACCAAAACGATTTGCTAAATGTCTCTGGTGAAGGTGCTGCCTTCGGAGCGACTTTCCCGCTTGCGCAAATGGCTCTGGGTAAGTTTGGTAAATTCCACGTAAAAGCCAGACATGGTGAAGCGAATGTGCACGCGAGCGCAGAAGCTAAACATGCTAGTGCAGAAACCAAAGTACAAGCTAAAGCTGAGTCGAAGGTTGAACCAGTACCGACTTCTAGAAAGACGCCACTGCTCCAATGCAAAATTGAGCGGAACTTTGTAATTGATAATGCGAAGTCTGCCGATGCAGGGGCTGGTACTTTCAAACTCAAAGCATCTTCTGAAGCAAAATCTGTAGAGCCTATCGAGAACCAAATTAGAAATCTCAAAGCTCAAGAACCGCAAGGCAAGATTGAACCGAAAGCTGAGCCGAAGGCCGAACCAAAGTCTGATACAGCTAAGACTGTCGAGCAGAAGATAGTCGAGGCTGAGACCAAGAAAGTTGAAGGGAAAGAAGTCGAAGTCAAAGAGGCTGAGACAAGAAAAGCTGACGCGAAAGAAGTTCAAGTAACTGAAGCTGAGACAAGAAAAGCTGACGCGAAAGAAGTTCAAGTAACTGAAGCTGAGACAAGAAAAGCTGACGCGAAAGAAGTTCAAGTAACTGAAGCTGAGACAAGAAAAGCTGACGCGAAAGAAGTTCAAGTAACTGAAGCTGAGACAAGAAAAGCTGACGCGAAAGAAGTTCAAGTAACTGAAGCTGAGACAAGAAAAGCTGACGCGAAAGAAGTTCAAGTAACTGAAGCTGAGACAAGAAAAGCTGACGCGAAAGAAGTTCAAGTAACTGAAGCTGAGACAAGAAAAGCTGACGCGAAAGAAGTTCAAGTAACTGAAGCTGAGACAAGAAAAGCTGACGCGAAAGAAGTTCAAGTAACTGAAGCTGAGACAAGAAAAGCTGACGCGAAAGAAGTTCAAGTAACTGAAGCTGAGACAAGAAAAGCTGATGCGAAAGAAGTTCAAGTAACTGAAGCTGAGACAAGAAAAGCTGACGCGAAAGAAGTTCCAGTAGCTGAAGTCGACGTTAAGAACGCTGAAGTCGAACAAATTCGTGGACAAGAACTTGGATTCGTAACTGCAGAATCACAAGTAGCAGAAGTTCAAGTTAGAGAAGCCGCGCAGTCCAATCCAGCTGAAGTTGATGTGAAGACGGCAGAAAGGAAGAACTCAGAGACGGAAGCATCAAATCCTTTCAGCGCAGAGCGGATAGCTGTTTTTGAATCGCAATTTGGAATCAAAGGCGATTCAAAGATCGAATCTAAGTACGAGTCTAAATACGGACAGCCTTCACTTGTTTCTAGTGTTAATGCCAAATTTACTTCTTACGCTGTACCGTTTACTGCAGCAGGTGGTAGCATCGTAGCGGCACATTCTGCTTCCAATAGTGACGATATTACAATCACGGGTCCGACGAATACTTGGCAGTCTTTATTTGAAGAGAAGCAATATGAGAAGTTCAGCAAGCAACTTCCTGATTGGATGAATGAATTAGGATTCCGAGTCGGATTGTACTCGCCGCCAAGTGAAGCAGCAGAAGTCGTCGCGGCTCAAATTCATCCGGCTTTCAGAAGGCTTCGTTTTACGCCGGCTATTCAACCAACAACTAGTTTTACAAGAATAGTGACACCGTCGTTTTCTCAAACTTTAAAGGCTGTTGATAGAGGTCATTCACTACGAGGACCGAATGCCGGTATGTCTGGGGTGCTTGGTGGTTTTGATGCGGATACGCTTGCTCAGTATGATGAGTTGAAGGGTACGATGCCGGACTTGTTTGGTTCGTCCAAGCGTCCTTCTGCTATTTCTTCTCTGGCTAGAGAAGGTATGATTAGACGCTTTCCTTTCCTTTCACAAGATAGCCGTCATCAGTCGGCGCTGTCGTATTCGGTAGAGAATACCGAAAGTGCAAATGTCGGTATGATGGGAAGTGGTGGCAGCGTTAACAATGATCCTGCAATGCCGGATCCGAGCGTGTTAAGCTCCGCTGCTCAGCAAGCAACAGTTCAAGCGACGAAGTAGTAAAAGTCATTATGAGGCGTTAGCCGAAGAATCTCGCATGTTAAAGACGTGAGATTCCTGGAAAGGGCGCATGCAATGCGCACCTACGAGCAGCACGACGAACGACGCTAAGCTACGAAGCGCTTCAGTACCAATACCGTGTTATGTCCGCCGAAGCCGAGGGCTTCAACTAGGGCAGTGTTAATCTTGGCTTCGCGAGCTACGTTTGGTACATAGTCGAGATCGCATTTCGGATCTGGATTATCGTAGTTGATTGTTGGGTGGACCATATTGTCTTGAATAGACATAGCAGTGACGGCTGCACCCAATGCGCCGGCTGCTCCAAGCATGTGTCCCGTCATGGACTTGGTGCTGGAAATTGGAATCTTGTAAGCGTGATCACCAAAGACGGATTTGATGGCGATTGTTTCTCGCTCATCATTCAGTGGTGTCGATGTGCCATGAGCATTGATGTAATCAATATCTGATGGTTTCATTTCCGCTTCAGCCAATGCTTCTTTCATAGCGCGAGCAACACCGGCACCCTTTTCATCAGGAGCAACAATGTGCGTAGCATCGCAACTGGCTCCGCCGCCGACTATCTCGGCAAAAATTGGAGCGCCGCGCTTCAGTGCGTGATTCAACTCTTCCAGAATTAGGATAACAGCGCCTTCGCCCATGACGAAGCCGTCGCGGTCAGCTGAAAATGGACGGCTGGCACCTTGTGGATCGTCATTGCGCTTGGACAACGCCATCATCTTGCTGAAGCAAGCGATTGCGAATGGATTGATTGAAGCTTCAGTCCCGCCGGAGATCATTACGTCGGCGCGATTGTTCTTGATGTACATGAAAGCATCGAATAAAGCATCCAATCCGCTTGCGCAGGCAGTAGCATCGCTCTTTGCGCGACCCTTGGCGCCGTATTCAATGGCGACTTGTCCGGACGGAGCATTCGGCATGAGTTTGATGATCGAACGCAAGCTTATGCTGCGTGGGCCATCTGCCATTAAGCGCATTTGTTCGAACGTTGTCGTGATAAGACCACCGACACCTGTACCGATAAACGTGCCGACGCGCTCCGGATCTGCTTCTCTGCGAATATCGAGGACAGCGTCTGCCATCGCTAACTTAGAGGCAACCATGGCGAACAACGTAACGCGGTCCATCTCTTTGAGCATGGAACCCCATTTACGTCTTTCCGGGTAAAAGTTGGTAATGTCGAAGTCTTTGACTTCAGCGCCTATCTTGACATCAAGGCGTTCAGCATCCGGGTCGAAAAGGCTTATGTAGCCTGCGCCGCTCTGACCAGCAAGAAGGTTTTTCCAGTTGTCTTCCTTGCCGATTCCTAGGGGGCTGACCATCCCTATGCCTGTAATTACGACTCTTCTATTGCTTCTGATCACAATTAACGCTACGGTTTCGCTTTTTACGGTTGCCCCGACAACTCACTGGGTTGTCTCCTTGCTTGCTATCCAGCAACCGAGGTTCGCTACGCTGCGCATTGGGTCTTTTTCAAGTCCGCTCCGTAGCTCCTTCGTCGCTACTTCGCTACCGCAACGCTTGCTTCGCTTGTCCATTTTCTGTGTCTTCGCTTGCCATCTGGCAGGCGAAACTCGCTACGCAGCGACCTGCTTACCGCAGCTCTTGCTTCGCTTATTTCTGGACCATTGGCAATTCTAACCGTATAAGGTGGTCAGTAGCTAGTTTTATACTTTCCTTTTGGCAATTATTTAGGTTCTGTATATTGTTTTGACTGTATTCCGCAAATCCAAGACTGGATT
>JAKFVJ010000347.1 GCA_021732245.1 Candidatus Obscuribacterales bacterium
CGATCTACCCGAAGGCGAAGCCGAAGCCGCGCCACCGGGGTTTGACGCGTTGTAACAGCCTTTGTCATTCTGAGGGCTTTAGCCCGAAGAATCTGCCGTAAGTAAATTCGTTCGTGTGTAATACTCTAACTACGTAAAGCCACGGTAGATTCTTCGCTTTGCTCAGAATGACAAAGTGTGCGCTAGCGCACTTTGTCAATTCAACAAATACAAATTCCCATCCTGACTCCCGACGCAGACGCCGTTTGGCGTCACAGCGGGTGAGCTCACGATTGGACGTTGTGTTTTGTATTTCCACTTAATAGCGCCGTTGCGTATATTGATCGCATAGACATTACCGTCGGAACTTCCGACAAACATCATGTCTCCAGCAATTGCCGGTGACGACGACAACAATGGCACCGGGCTATTGAGCAATGTCTTCCATAGCATTCTGCCGTTGGCAGTATCTAAGCAATACATTTTCAAATCATCATTGCCGACGAAAAGTCTGTTTCCTACACCAGCAGGCGAAATACTGAATGACTCATTCATTGTGAGTTTCCATTTCGTAGCGCCGGTTGCAGCATTGAGTGCATAGAAGGTCTTATCCCAACTGCCGAAATAAACTGTTCCATCAAGGACCATCGGCGATGAGAAAATCTTGCCGCGTGTCTGATACTTCCATTTCAAGTTGCCGTTAGTCGGATTAAGCGCGTACAAATAACCGCCGTGCGAAGTGACAAATATCGTGTCGTTTCCACATGCGGGCGAAGAGGTAATTCTTCCGTCTCCCTGAAATTTCCAGGCAACTTGTCCCGACTTGGCATCTATCGCGTATACATTGCCATCCCAGCTGCCTACATATATATATCCGTTATAGAGCAGCGGCGATGAAGTGACGTTTTGTCCCGTCGAACAAGTCCACAAAATTTCGCCGGTTTTAGCGTTCAGCGCATAGACTTTAGAGTCTTCCGAGCCAACATAAACAGCACCGTCTGCAACTAGAGGCGAGGATTTAAGTTTGCCTGCCAACTTTGTGCGCCAAATCATCTTGCCCATACGTTCATCAACAGCATAGAGATATCCGTCATCGCAACCTACATATACGACGCCTTTGGCAATACAGGGCGACGAATCGATGATTCCTTCACCCGGAAATTGCCAGCGCAATGTGCCGTTTGAATTGTAGACATTACCCGGCATTACAGCGCCGGTACGTCCTAAGTTATTGTGGAACATCATCCATTCAGAGTCTTTTACAGCGGTCTGAACAGTGGTTGTAGGTGCAGTAGCAGTCGGAGCTTGTTCACTTCGAACAGCAGTTACTGCAGAGATTCCCAGCACTACAGATAGCGCGACAAGGACTTTTTTGTTGATCATTTCTTCTCTCGTCTAGAAAGTGTTACGAGTTTTATGAGGTTGAATTATACGGTATGCCGCATGAATAGTGCATATTAGTGAAGGAGTAAAACGCAGATTTTATTGAAAGCCCCTTGGTATCTACATTCCCCGAAACGCTGTGTAGCCTTACATTTCAAGACGCGCTGATAATCAGCACTTCAATTAACGCGCAAAATTCGCACTCGCTGAAATGAAGCGGCCATCGGTATTTCGTTGAGACGCGCAAAAGAGATTTTTTCGAGATTGGCTTGTTTATTCAAATTGAGGGTGCTATCATCACCCGCTGTGAGTTGGAATGAGCATATTTCCACAAGGAGGGAATTGCATGAACCGAGCTGAGCTCGTTGAAAGCGTAGCTTCTGCTACACATCAACCAAAGACCGAAGTTAGCAAAACACTTTCGGCACTCGTATATTGCATCACAGGCTCTTTAGCCAAAGGCGACAAGGTTACCTTGGTCGGCTTCGGCACATTTGAGCGTCGTAATCGTAAGGCCCGTACCGGCCGCAACCCAAGAACATTGGCTCCGCTGAAAATCGCTGCAGCCAAAGTTCCGGCTTTCCGCGCTGGTAAGGAACTCAAGGACATCATCAACGGCCGCGCAAAGCAACCAGCTTTGAGCATCGCTAAACCGAAGGCCGCTAAGCCAGCTAAATCAGCTGCTAAGTCCACAAAGAAAGCTGCTAAGCCAGCTAAGAAGTCCGCTAAGAAGGGCAAGAGAAGATAATTCTCGTCCGGAATTAGGTTGGATTAGGTTAGGTAATACTTCTACATTCCAAATTCACAAAAAGGTCGGCTCGCGAGGGTCGACCTTTTTTATGGTTCAATAGACGCACTATGTTGAATTTTCACGTCGTCACACTTTTTCCGGAAATCATCCACAACTATTGCTCCACAAGTATTGTAGGGCGTGGAATCAAAGCCGAGAAGATAAAAGTCGATACCTATAATCCCAGCGACTTCGTCACCGATAACTACAAGAAAGTCGACGACACGCCCTATGGCGGCGGCGCCGGTATGGTTTTATTGCCGGAGCCTTTCTTTGCCGCATTCGAGTCTATACCACGCGATACATCTACTCCTGTCTTACTAATGAGCCCGCAAGGAAAACCATTCAAACAAGATTTTGCCGAAGAGTTAGCGACGCACAAAGCAATAACTTTGCTTTGCGGCCACTACGAAGGCTTCGATGAACGCATAAGAACACTCGCAACCCACGAAGTTTCAATAGGCGACTTTGTTATGACCGGCGGCGAATTACCTGCTAACGCGGTAATCGACGCTGTTAGTCGACTTGTACCAGGTGTTATCGGCAAATCAATTTCACTTGCTCATGAATCATTCGTAGAAAGTTTGCTTGAGGGCCCGCAATATACGAAGCCGGCAAATTTCCGCGGTATGGAAGTGCCGGAAATATTACGCTCGGGTAATCATAAGCTCGTAGATAAATGGCGTAGGCAACAAGCGTTAAAACGAACATTCGAACGCCGTCCAGATTTACTAACTGGCGCTAATCTTTCCAAAGAAGACAAAGACTACCTAGCTACGCTAGGTGAGTGAGCCTAAATTGACATGACTTGCTCGGCTTTGTCATTCTGAACGGAGTGAAGAATCTACCATAGCTAGACGCAGTGCTCGTTTATCAACTTGACCGTGTTTACTTGCGGCAGATTCTTCGGGCTGACGCACTCAGAATGACAAAGGCTGGTTCACTCATATTTGATTCTACTCATATCTATTGATTTTGCCACCTTGCAAAGTGGTAAGGTTCTTTTGTCTATATATATTTGTCTTTTAAAGAGAAATTCCAAGCAACAAGAAAACCCAGTACTTCCCGCGGTTTACAGACTTTTTTCAGTGCATGCAATGCGCGCGTGCTAAGTCAAACTTCAAACCATTAGCGTAGTTCCTACTGAACTTCGCCTAGCACCGTCTTTGCTATGCCGTGCTAGCTCATGTTTTTTCATCGTGATTTCCCATCACGTCAATTACGGCAATTTCCGTTGCCGATTTTTTGTTGCCTAAAACACACCCACCAACTCAAAGGAGTTAAACAATTATGAGTGAAAACACAGAAACGAAGAAGGACGCCAATCGCCTTCAAGAACTTTTGGAAAGATTCAAGGGACGTAGTCTGCTTGAAAAAATCATGCTGATCATTGCCTTACCGTTCGTTTTGGTTTTTGAACCATTTCGTCAACTTTACGATCGCACCTACGAAACCAAAAACGGTTGGGACGGCCCTCGTAAACTACTCGGAATTCTGACCGCACTTGGCGCAGGCATTGGTCAGGGCTATATGATGAACGCCTTCACTGAGGTTGCTGCATGGAAGACCTATCTCCTTCCTTCGCTGGGAATGGCTGCGCTGGGCTTCTACGTCATTCTTCCCCTTTTTTACCTGAAGGCGTGGAAATGTGACACCCTGCCATGGCAGTACGTTGATAGAGAAACATATGTCGAAGATGGCAAAGTCAAAACCAGGTACGAAAAGTCTTGGCTGACGGTTCTGCTTCTGTTTGTTTCTCATGCAGGTGCCATCGGTGGTGGAATCTATGCTGCTATTGCTTCCGGCAATGCGATTTATGCAGCGATGCCGCAC
>JAKFVJ010000059.1 GCA_021732245.1 Candidatus Obscuribacterales bacterium
AGGACGCGCAGGGACATCTATATGCCGGCCCCGGCACCCATGTTATTTCCGACGGCAAACAAATTATCGTTGGTAAGGAACCATATTATTTCAAGAATGGCGACGTCGTTGTCGAAACTGCTCCACGTCGCAGAGATCAAATAGACGCTCCACCATTTTTAGAAGCTGCCTCCTTGCCACCAAAATCAGAATGGATTGAACCTCCAGACACAACAATCGAAAAACAACGACCAAAGACGGAAATTGCTACGCCCACGCCTTTAGAAAAATCAGGCAGGGCCTTCGACAAAGTGCCGGAAGATTTCAGGCAGCAGCTCCGCGCTCTAAATGATGAGCAACTTTCGTTATACGAAAAACACTTTGAACAAATACTACCTACCACTCCCGACCCTGTACTCAAAGAAACAGTTATGCAGATGCTCGCCTATACGCGCTTGCTACAAAATGTCCGCGCTCGTGTCGACGGTTACATCACAATCAAGCCAAAAGTCGAGCCGTTACCGGAAATTATCGAGAAACCACCAGAGCTAAAACCTGAAGCATCTTTCTTGGGCAAACTTAGCGAAATTGTTGATACGAGTGACAGTGAACTATCAGCTCGAAGAACAATTTCCGGCAGAACACCGGCAGAAATCCGTCAACTTGCCGAAGCCTGTCAACTTACTGAAGACGACATAAGATTTGCCTACGCAAGCACTAGTAGCGATCTAGCTCGATCAATCAAAAGCTATCACACCTTGACTCAGAAAAGTCCATCAAAACTCTTGCAACAGGCGGCAAAGCGGCTCGAATTGTTCACGTCGATGGTTCAAGAAGAACGCATACAAAGATTCCAACACCGTTACCCGTCCATTAAGAAAACACTGATACAGGAAATAGTGACTAAAGATTTCGACGAGCTTTCCAAACATAGAAAAATGCTTGATGAAATGATCAATGACAACAGATATGAAAAAGCTGTCGCATATTGCAAGCAAGAAATTGGATTGGTGAACGAACTACAAGCTGAGCATCTTTCCAAGACTCTTAATCAAAATCTGTCAAAGCGTATCTCATCAGATCAAATTCCTCCTGTAGGAGAAGAAATACGATTACTTTGGCAATACGATCTCGGCAGCAATCGAGACGGTGTTAATGCAATTCTGGGCAAACCTAGAGCCGAGGCAATGACAGCATCTCGAATCGGCATTACCTTATCCAGACTGTCTCGCGCAGATGGTGTGCCGAAACCTACCGGAGAACCTATATTAGTAAGTGACAATTTGGCGGCAATTCCCTGGCGAGATGGAGAAATTCTTTACAGCCGCAATAATGAAATTACTGTGAATGACCGTGTTTCTAAAACAAGTAGAACACTTAACTCGTCCGGACAATTAATTGAATGCCTGCACAACAATGGTGAGTTGAGACAATATACGTACGATCCGATAACCAATGAAGTAGCTACTATTACGTACAAGCAGGGCACAGACGTTGTTACATACGAAAAACATGCCGGCGCATTTCAGATGCGCACACGCCACGCAGACGGCAGCCAATCCATCGAACCGTTGCCAACACTAAAGAAAATTGAGACTGGTCCCGATGGCAGTTGCACATTCAACAGAGATGCTGTTCGCACTGTCACATTTCCAGATGGTTCACAACAATTTCGTTACGGAGAGGGACGAGCCGTTCACCACGCCAATATAGAAGTGGAAGCAGCGCGATTGGACAAAAATATTCCCGATGCGTTTCGTGAAATTAGCGATACTAAGCTAGCTGAAAAAACACCTAATATTGTCGACAAACGTATCTTCCGATTTTCAAGACTTCTTACCAGCTTCGATGCCATGGCAGCAGAAACAAAGATGTCCTTGGATGATAAAGCGGTATTCTACAAACATCTCAATCGCTTAATGGCTGATAGCAAGGACCAAGCCATTGGTTCCAGAGCAGCACGCAGGGAACTGGCGGAACAAGTGCTCTATAATGCCGTGCATGCACGCGAGATTGACCAAGGACAAAATAATACGTGCAATGTCACAACAATCGAGAAGAGATGTTGGGCTAGACATCCCGTAGCAATGGCCCAATTTGCCGCTGATATCGCCGAGCATGGGAAATTTATTACCACATCAGGCAAAGTGATTGATATGTCACAAGTAGTTGACGGCTTAAGACCGGATGCCGAAGCCAGGAAAAACATGAGGCTCCAGCGCGATGGACATCACAACGTCTTAGTTATGGACGGACAACGGAGTTGGCTAAGCCAGATGACACAAATTGCAATGGTAAATACCGGGTGGCAGGAGATGTCTGCTATCGTCTCTGCCGAAGGCATTATGAATCCGCCGAATATCGCCTTTGACCGTTACGGCAAAGTGCTCGGCAAAATTGATCCGACTGACGCAACGAAAATTTATGACGGAAACAACAAGATAAAACGCACTTGGTCATCAGGAGACGAGGTCTTCGATGAACACAAGCAGCCTCTAAATCTGAAGCCTGAAGATCTCGTGTTCGACTCAAAGCATCAAGTTATAGGTATTTTGGGACGCTCCAAAATTGAGAAGCTCTTTGATGCCAATAACCAGGTTGCAAATTCCAGTCTAAATCCTGGCGACATTCTCTATGATGCTCCCGGTGGTAATCCGGTAGTACGAGCTACGCAATACGGAGAAATTGAATACGGCAAGAAATTTGGCAAGCTGGACAGGCAACCTGGCAAACCAGAAAGGCAACTCGACAAAAAGACACCACTCACTGAGCAAGAAGTGTTGTTGATCAAAAAACCAACGGCTCGTGAATATTGCAAGAGCGAAGGAGGAAACTATATTAACCAACCGAAAATGTCACTGAACAAATTCAAACGCATAAGTGAGGAAATCACAGGCATTGCAGAAGACCAACCATTCGTAGTCATGCGCGCTCGCACAAAAGCGGAAAGTGATATCCGCATCGATATAACATCGAAAGAAGAATTATCCGAACAGCTAATAAAATGGAAAAAAGACAATAAGTTGCCGGCTATCATTTATGTAAACGCAGCACAACCACCCTTTGGTCAGCATATGGACGCTAGTGACGCCACCGCCATAAAGCACGACTGGCATGTAATTAATGCATGGGACTTCGATGGGAGCAATGTGGATATCACGAACCAATGGGGCAAAAAGCACAATATAAAAATTCCTCTCGAGCAGCTTTTTGATGCAATGCAAGATCCAAATGGAAGAGTAGGCACCGAATAATATGACAAGCACCAATAGCATAGCTTTAGTTGATGAGGGGCAGATCAAATTCATGTCCATTCCCTCGGACTTTGTCCAGCAATTCATGGACCCTTCCGAGTGGCATCACTCTCGGTATGTGAAAAACTTTCATCGCACGGATAACCCGAACGTGCGTTTGGTCTTTTACTTCAGAGGCAGTCCGCTTGGTGAGGATGAAGGGGATAATTTCGGTCGTTTGCTTAGCAATCCAATGCACGTATTAAGCAACGAGGAAATTGAGTCGCTGGAACTTATGCTTTTTGAAGATTGCGATTCAGAAGACTTTAAGTTGGCTCTTGCGCAAACAGAAGAAATCAACGGACGAACAGTGCTACGTTTTGAAGGGACTTGGATTGAGCCGGACTTGTACGATGTGGGCATTTTCATCCATGCTAATCCGAAGACGCATCTAGTTCAGGAGGTGCACTTTCTTGCGCCAGCGAAGGACTATGAGGCGTTCAAGCACTACTTCGATGAGGCTTTGAAGACGATAGTGTGGAGGTGAAAAAGAGCCTTGCTCTTTTGTCATCCGGAGCAACGCGAAGGATCTGCCGTAACTGTTCGGCGCTCGTCTCCACAACGAGGATTACCGTTTACTCGCGGTAGATTCTTCGGGCTACGCCCTCAGAATGACAAAATGAGGTCGTATCTAGCCCTTGAGCGCTTCGGCGCCGCCGACGATTTCAAGGAGTTCCTGCGTGATGCTGGCTTGGCGTGCCTTGTTG
>JAKFVJ010000217.1 GCA_021732245.1 Candidatus Obscuribacterales bacterium
GCGCCGGCTACTATGTTGATGGCGCCCATTGGTGTGTGTCCTGATGTGAATGTATCGAATGTGCTGATGCTGAGATTACTGTGACCACTTGCCGAGACAATAGCAGCGGAACTTATAAGAGACAATGAATTGCCGTTAGTCGTCACATTGCCTATGGAAAGCGTAGCCGAATTGACTGTGGGACCAAGCCCTGCGGCGATTAGCACATCAGTCGGAGATCCAGGTACGGAAAAATTGGGTAAAGTATAGAGCATTCCGGAAATGCTAACCGAACCACCTGATAAAACTTGCACAGCTCCTGTTGCCCAAATGTTTTTGACAGACACACCGGCGTTGTGGAATTGAGACGTGTTGGGAACGAAATTTCCGGACATTATCGTGCCGCCGCGAATGAAGACAGGAGATGCACCCTGCAACATCGGTGTAGCCGCTTGAATAACTACAGAGCCGCCGCCGTTTTGACTGGGAACTAACGGCATCGCTGTATTCTGCGTATCTACAGAACCCATGCTTATGGCTGGATTTCCGCCGGAGTTTGGTCCGCCGGCAATTGCCAAAAAGTTGCCGCTGGGAAATACATTTGCTGCCGCAGCAGGTGGCTGAATCACGCCGCCACCTGTTGTTATTGTTAAGGTCAGCGGCAGTTTGATAGTACCTGCATCCGGATCTGACGGCGTGGTTCCTTGAAAAGCAATCAGGGTTACATTGCCACCACTGGCGTTGGCGCTTGGATATGCAGCTGTGCTTTGCGTAGAAAATGTATTAATTGGAGCGCCTGCTACAAGATCAATTCTGCCGCCGTTAATTGAAGGACCGTTTATTTGAAGAACCAAATCTTGATCATTAGCGATGGGTGTTGCCGGATTAACGATAATTGAGCTTGTCGGCCATGATGCAGGTGCAGATCCTGATGGAACATAAAAGGCAGTAAAGTCTGCTCCGGCAACGATTGTTACTGAACCGCCTTTATTGGTCGTCGAGCTTGTGTCGATGAGACCGGCACCCGGTGCTGTCATTACATTGCGATTGGCGACAATGGCCAAATCTTGCCCGCTGAAGATCAAATTGCCGGCAATGGTCACATCACCTAATGGATTGGTGTTGTAGAAAGTTGGATCGCCTGACAGACTCAAATTGCCTAGTACCAAGTTATTTGTGGCTGCCGTCACATGCGCTTCACCGGCGGTGATGTTGACGCGTCCGGTGACATCGTTTGCATAGAGGTTGACTATTCCGTCACCGGAATACATGTTCAACTCTTGCGATACGAAGTCGCCTCCCATTACATCGAGATGGAATTTGCCTGCGAAGTCAGATGAGCGAAAGTTGATTGAACCATTAAGCGCTTGCATGACGCCATTTGTATTCAACACCGACAAGTTGGAGGCAAGTTGCGATGCCATGCTGATGTTACCTCTCAACGCAGTGATTATTCCGCTGTTGACGATTGTGCTTGCTAATGACGACATGGCTACTGATTGCGCAACCATTGTTGCTTGAGGCATTCCGGCAAGTGTCTGGTTGTAGATAGCTCCGCCGGCAAGTACCGATAGAGGTCCTGACGTAGCAATGGTTCCATAATTAGTAAGCGTGCCGGCAATGTTCATGGTCAAACCAGTTGATGCCACAACATTTCCCAGCATCGCCGAATATGCCGGTAAGTTAGTTGTGACAAGCGCTCCAGGACCCACAAGCAACGACCCTAAATTCATGACTGCCGTTGCAGCCTGATTTTGTTGCATCGCGTAGAGAGCACCGTTTACCGTTGCTGCTCCAGCCACATTGAAGGCGGTAGCAGCATTGAAACCTATAGAATTGAGACTGACTCCTGCCGGAATGTGCAAACTTTCCAAGACAGACATTGTTGCAGGACTAACGGAGGCATAACCGGCCGCTGCTGCGCCGGCTGCACTTAAAACCAGAGTTTGTTGGGCGCCGGCCATAACTTGGCTGATAGCCATAAACTGAGCCGGAGTAACCATTTGCCCCGGATTGACCGTTTGCGCGACCCCGCCGGTGATAACTCCATTAGCTAGAGTGCCGTCTGTGTAAATGTTGACTGGTTGCGAGTTTTGAGCGGCCATCGATGCTTGCGTGGAGGACAAATCCATGGCAAATCCATCAGGCAGAGGTGACCCATCTGCAGGTGCTTCTTGTGCTAAGACAGACACGGGCATGCTTAAAAGCAATACCAAAGTCCAAATAATGAAGAGAGTGCTGCGCCGTTGCCCCATAGTCGCAAGACCTGCTGTTAACGCCCAAGGACCGCTGCCTGTAGAGATTCAGGCACGCCAAAACAACAACTTTCCGCCGTATCTATTGTTCCCACGGAGGCTTAATTTGAACCATATTTGCCATTAATTCTGCCCGTTAGCCGGCATGTCCTTGGTGATCTGGAAATGCCTAGCTCCAGAAAGCAAGAACTGGTGGGAAACTTCTAATGGCAAGATGAGTGGCGTTTTCTTGACATTTAAGGTTGCCGGATTTAACGTGGAATATAGATGAAGTTGAAACGCGCACCACATGCGGTATTGGTGAGTCCCTCCTGCCGATGCGTGTTGCATCTTCGCGCCGATTACCCAACTCAATTGCCCGAACGCCAGAACGGACCATTTGCAGATGTGGACCCCTACCGCATCTGCAGAGGCCCTTTCTTTTTTGCCTTGTTAGTTGATTGAATTGCTAGTCTGCGTGCTGAGCAAATTGAGTGAGCTTGCCCCACCACGAACGTGGTTTGCGATGCAATTTGTGACGCATGCGCGATAGGTGAGCGTCATTCAATTGCAAGCGCAAATCTTGAAGTGAGTCTTGAACTTTGCTGGCTGAGTCAGCCAATGTCATTGCTCTGTCTGCTTGTGCTTGCAAGTCCGGCAAGAATTTCAATTCTGTTTCCAGCTGAGTAATGCGTGCTTGATCGGATGCGCGTTGTGTCAAAAGAGAAATGATTTGATCTTTTGCGTCTACCAATTGCTTGCGCAAATCATCTTGTTCGGAATCTTCGTGCAAATTAGAAGATACTTCATTGCGCAGAACCTTGGCGAAACTTTCAAACAACGATGCCAGTTCCGCTTTGAAGGCGCGGGAAACCTCTACGTTCAACTCAGGACGAGTGAACTGTTGAATGTAGGAGAGAAAGGTTTGATAGAACGACGCGCGTATTTCCAGCGAACGGGACAAACGCGAATTGGCCATGTTGAACTCGTCGACTACCGAAGGTGCGACAACTTCTTTTTCTTCTATTCCGCGAACTGCTGTTAATTGTGGACTCATCAAAATGTCTTTCTAGGTTCAATAAGTCTGCTAATTATGAAAATAGAGTTGATAGTTGTCCCTGGAAAAATTTAAGGTTGGGCTGTCGGTGGATCGAGCAAATATGTGGACTTGTAGAGCACTTACTGTGCAATACAAATATGTAACTGTCGAAGTGTGAATCCAATCGATACCGACCGTATATCTATGGTCTGAGGAATGATACCGTAACGATTGTGAAGTTACTTGTCAGTGCCGAGACTAAACGACTCTTTGCTGAATGGTTTGTCGTCGCTATACTTCCAGCCGTTAGATAATCCGACTACTGGTCCAGCCAATACACCGGCACAAAGTCCATACGGAAAAGATACGCAAACAGCCGGAGCTACAAATAAAGGAAACTTACTTTCGCCGACAATGTCTTTGACGCCTTCTTTGGTGGCGCTTATTGTGTGCCTAAAGAAAGCAACTGGTGTGCCGCCTACTGCGCAAATCAATGTAGGTGGCAGACGCTTTGGTAGTGATTTGCCGAAATTGCCGATTTTTTCAAACTGACCAGCGATACCAGTCTTCGGGAAGGAGCCTGTTGGTTGCGGTGCCGGTGTCGATGTTGATGCATCGCCGCCTGTTGTGTTTTGGGCAATTGCTTTTACTTTTGGTTGTTTTACTGATTTGACTTTGACGCT
>JAKFVJ010000376.1 GCA_021732245.1 Candidatus Obscuribacterales bacterium
ACCCTGATCTATACGATAGGCAATAGCCCTGTCAGTAAAGAGTGACGCCATGCAGGCAAGGCAGGCATCGAGTAAGGCGCCCTCGCCGCGAATATTCAAAAAAGTTTCTTGCTGTCCGGCAAAAGAAGCTTCCGGCAAGTCTTCGGCAGTTGCGCTTGAGCGCACGGCTACATCTAGATTGCGACCATAGCGGTCTTCCAATTGCTTGTATGCTTCTTTTATGTCCGCCACTACTTGTGGTGGCAAGCCGACGTCTTTAATTAAGGCGCGTGCAGATTGTCCGGCACGAGCAAGCTCTTCAATATTGTTCTTGTCCAAATCGGTAAGCAATTTGTCTAAGTGGCTTCTCAGTCCGTTTGTAGTAATTAGTTCGGTATAGGCTTCTGCCGTTATGGCAAAACCGCCCGGCACGGGAATGCCGCTAGCCGAAAGCGCCTGAATCATCTCGCCCAGTGACGCGTTTTTGCCTCCCACCAGTGGGACATCATCCAGTCCAATTTCCTCAAACCAGGCAATGTATTTAGGCATAGAAGCACCTGCAAGCGGGGGATGACTTCAAAGCGTCAGATACATTTAGCTTAGCCAAGGTTCTCGTTGTCAGGTGGGCGAAAGCCTGTGGATCAAAGAAAATTTCTAACTTCTTTACACATGGGGTTAGCCCGATAGCCGTTCTGGTTATCAGTCGGAAGGCTAAAGTCGCTGCGAGCTAACAGGGATCAGTCTTTAGCCGGGTTTTGCATAGGTTGACACGCAGCAGGCGTATTTTCCAACAGACATGTTTACCGTAGTGCCATTAAGCTCCCCTTGACCGAGGAGTTCATAGTTTATTGAAGTCAAGCATGTAAATTCGTACCCGTTCCACTCACGTCCTACGTGAGTGATGTTGACTTAGGAGGATTCGAATGTTTGGAATGAAGTATCAGCCGAACAAGAGCTGCGACGAGCAGGTCGCTGTGAGGCGTGAATCGCTGGATAGCGAGCGCAGGCTGAGTGAAACGAAGCCGGAGCGTAAGATAAGTCATAAAGGCCTATTGCTGGCAGCTAGTCTGTCTGTAATGAGTGGCTTGGTTGTTTTCAGCGCATCCGCTGTACCAGCTAATGCCCTTACACAGAGCAAGACTGAAGTCCTAAAAGGACGCATTCAAACAGACATTAAGGCAGCCGATGATTTGATGTTGAAGGGTAAGTACGCGGACGCTGCTGACCTTTATTATCAAGCCATGAATCAAGACTCAAAGAATATCCAAGCCCTTGTTGGTTATGGAACAGCTTTGGGCAAGCAGTTCAAACTCGATGCTGCTGATACGCAATTGGATAAAGCAATTCAACTCGACCCAAATAATGCTGCAGCACACAGTGCTAAAGCTATGGTTCTGTTGAACCGTTTGCAATCATCGAACAACACGATTATCAAAAACCGTGATTCGATTCTGCAACAAGCCTGGCAAGAGTGCAACACGGCGCTCCAAATTGACTCCAAGTCACCAGAAGCTAACTACAACATGGGTCAAGTGTTGAAGGAGCAAGGAAGACTGGATGATGCAGCCAATTCGTTCCGCGCAGCTATCAAAATTGACGGCAATTTCTCCGATGCTTACACCGGTTTGGGTCTGTGCAAGCTTTCACAAGAATCTTTGGCGGAAGCCCAAGATGCCTTCCAGCGTGCAATTCAAATCAACTCAGGCAATTCAACTGCTCACTTTGGTTTGGGTAAGACCTACCTTAAGCTGGGACAGTTGGACGCTGCTATTAAGGAATTGAATACATCCTTGTATCAATATCCAAACAGCGGTCCGGCACGCTTAGCCATGGGTGAAGCATATGAAGCCCAAGGTAATACCGTTGCAGCAATCAAAGAATACAAGCAATCTATAAGCATTAAGCCGGAAAACGCTTCTGCTTATTTGCACATTGCTGATATTCGCGAAAATCGTGGCGACACCGAATTGTCCATTGCTGAATTGCGTTCAGCTTTGGAATTGATGCCGACCAATCCTGAATTACGTCAGCGCATAGGCGATGAGTGCTTGTCCTTGGACAAACTTGATCAAGCAATCAAAGAGTACCAAACTATTTTGTCGCAAACGCCAAACAGCGTTCCTGCAGCTCAAGGTTTGACTCGCGCTTATTACCTGAAAGCACAAAAGGATTCGGCAAATGCTTTCTTGTCGTCTAACGACTACGAGCAAGCTGAGCAAATGATCCAGCAAGCAATCAACTTGAATCCAAACAATATGGAATTGCGTTTGGCTCAAGCTAAGATGCGTTCGCTTTCCGGTAAGCCTGTTGATTTGAGTGCAATCGGCACACCGACCAATGATGGCGAAAGAATTGCTTACGCTGAAGCATTGCTTGCTCAAGACAAGTTTGCTGATGCTGATAGCCAAATGAATATGGTTATCTCCAAAGCAAATGATCCAAAACAAGTATTTGCTATTGGCGATCTTGCTTTGATGATCAAGGACTTGAACGCTGCTGAGTCGGCCTACAACAAGGCATCCACAATGCCGGGTTCAGGTACCGCTGAGCGCGCTAAGCGTGGTTTGGCACTCTGTGCTAAAGCTCGTGAACAAGCCAAGCAAGACTTGAACATGGCGCAAGACCTGGCCATGAAGAAGCAATTGGCTTCGTCCATCGATAAGTATCATGCTGCTATTTACGATGATCCGAAAGTAGCGCAAGCACGTATCGGTCTTGCTAAGACATTGGAAAGACAGCGTCCGCTGGCTTCCGGTGATATTCGCGAAGCGATAACTCAGTACAAGGCCTACATGGCACTTGATACCAACTTGCCTGAAAAGGAAAAAGCTAAACTCGACAAGCACATTCAACAGCTTGACGGTAAAGCCTACAAGTTGGAAATGAAAGCGCAAGCTCAAGGCAGAAGCCAGAGCTAAGCGAGTACGAGTAAAGAACGAAGGGCGGGTCTATGACTCGCCCTTTTTCTTTGTTTGTTCGTTTTGTCATGCTGAGGCTTTAGCCGAAGCATCTGCCGCAAGTCAACGATGTTCGCCGTCTGCTTGTGCAACAAAGATCCGCCACGGCAGGTCCTTCGCTGCGCAGCTACAGCTGCTCCGCTCAGGATGACAAAGTTTTATTTTTTACACTGTGCAGGCTCTGTCGCCGCCGCGTTGGACTGCTAATTCGAGCGCTTGCACTGAGCGGGCGATTAACTCGTCGTGCTCGCGTGCGTGCGTTGGGAAAGATGCCAGTCCAATTGAGGCTGTCACTTTGAGATTGTGCCAGTTGTGCGTGATAGCTTGAGTGCCTATGCGCTGTCTCAATCTTTCTGCCACCACTGATGCTCCGGACGTGTTTGTTTCCGGGAAGATAATGGCAAATTCTTCGGCGCTGTAACGAGCTGCAATATCTACGTCACGGATGCTTGTGCGCAAGACATTTGCTACTACTTTCAATACGGCGTCGCCGGTTAAAGCTCCGTATTGGCGGTGAATTTCTTTGAAGCCATCGATGGAGATCATGGCCAAGGAAACAGGACGCTTGTAGCGCTTGCCGCGCTTAATTTCATCCTTCAACTCCTTCAAAAATGTTCTGGAGTTGTAGAGCTCCGTGAGTGAATCCAATAGAGCAAGACGCTCTAAGTCTTCGGTTTTAGCGGAGGTCAATGTAGCCTGCGTGTTAGACAAAAGGCTGCGTTGCTCCAGCTCCTTAACCCGTTCCATAACCTGACTGTCGACAGCTTGGCGTTGTACGGCTTGCTTAGTGCGTTGCGGGGACTCTAATACCCGGCAAAACATGCAATTTTGACTGCAAATATGGTCTTTCATTCCTACCATGACTGTTACCTGACTGATTGTGTACTAACTGCTGAGACTGTCCTAAAACTACTCAGGGCCTTTGTTCCCTGGCTGGCTGTCGGTAAAACCCGATGACACCAGTATAGTTG
>JAKFVJ010000090.1 GCA_021732245.1 Candidatus Obscuribacterales bacterium
TATATACAACAATGTATATACAATCTCCGGTTGTCATGTATAATGAATTTAGAGGTGATTATTACCTTCAAAGTCAATGAATTACTGTTTCAATATGATGTGCAAAAATGTTTGAAAAACTATCAAAAACACCGAATTTCATTCCGTACTGCGGCGCACGTATTTTTGGATGAACTCCGTGATACTCGCTTTAATAGATGGTCAGGCGACGAAGCAAGATGGCAGACAATCGGAGAAGTAGGAAATGAGATTTTGTTTGTAGTGTTTACTAATAGGAGAAACTCCAATGGTGAGAAAGTCATCCACATCATCTCGGCGAGAAAAACTAACAAAAAAGAAAGAAAGCGAATGGGTCTTACCACCTGATGTTGTGGCTAATTTAAAAGAGATTGCTGCGATGTCAGACGATGAGATAGATTACAGTGACATACCGGAAGTATTTGATTTTAGTGACTGGAAAAGAGCTCCTTTTCGTCCTGTGAAACACCAAATTAGCTTTAGAGTTGATGTGGATGTTCTGATCTTCTTCCAAATGGAAGGCAAGGGCTATCAGACGAAGATGAACAAAGTTCTTCGTGACTACATGCGACAGAAGAGACGAGAAGCATACATCGCTGAATTCGGCGAGCCTACAGAAGAGGACCGAAAGCTGATGCCTGGTGGCAAGAAGGTTGCGGTAAAGCTGAAGCCTCGTAAAAAGAAAGCGAAAGTTGCGGCAAAAACCAAGACTCTTGTCCCGACGCGTTCAAAGCGCAAGAAATCCACACGCAAGAAAAGTCCACGGAGATAAGATTCTACTTCTTTGTCTTATCGGAGTATGCTTTGTCTAGGTCGGCTTTAGTAATTGAATAGTACGGATGAGACTTGCCCAAAGATTGCTCCCTAAGCGCCAATGCTTTTTCCAGCACTGGTATTGCCAAATCCGGTCTTCCTGCAGCGATGTATGCCTCGCCTAAGTTCGTTAGAATACGACCCCTAAAGACGCTGCCTTCACCTTTGATTGGTTTTGTAATACGGTCAGCTTCAAGAAGGAATTTTTCAGCTTCGCTGTACTTACCTAATTTGGTTGATATTGCACCCATATTGTCCAGATCGACAGCTACTTCGGCATTATTGCGTCCTGTGATTGCTTCATCAAGCGTCCACGCTTTGCGAAAATCTTTGTCAGCTTGCGCATAATTGCCCAGCTTCATTGCAATTGTGCCACGTGTGTCAAATAAGGGTGCCATTGCATGATCGTTTTCACCGAGCAATTTCTTGCGCATATTGAATGCTTTATCCAGCCAAACTTGCGCGTCTTTGTAGTCGCCCTGATCAATTTTTAATTTGGCCATGCCGTTATAAATGCTGGCGAGATTAGAGTCTTCGTGTATGCGAATATCCTTCTGCCAAATTTGCAAGCCTTCGTTATAGAGCCTTTCTGATTCGTTGTAATTGCCTATGTCTTTATTGATGCTCGCGAGATTTGTTGTAACGAACACCCGTCCCTGGTGCTGTTGCTTGAGACTTGTTTTGGATAACTCATATGCTTTGGTGCCAGCCAAGCGAGCTAATTTGAACCTGCCTTGTACTCTGTAGACTTCAGCTAGGTTGTTGTAGGTGTTTGCAAGACGAGGATCGTTGTCGGAAAAATGTTTTGCTTTGGCTTCTGTCAGGGCTAGTTGGAATTCGCTTGCGGACATATCGTAGTTGCCGCTTTCAAATGCCTTCTTTCCATAGCTTATGTGAGTGTAGTAGGGAATGCTCTGATAGCCTGCGTAAATAACGTAGCAGGCAGAAATTACCCAAGTAGTACGCGTGACTATCTTAAAATACTTGCTTTCAATGACAGTAGATTTGAACCAGCCCTGCCAGGCAACAACTTTGTCTCTAAGTTGCTTAAAAGAACTCATTAGGGACTCGGTGTTTCGAGTCTGAGATTTTCCAGCACAGCGACAAACATATCGACTAAGAAGGGATCAAATTGCTTGCCGGCGCCGTTGCGCAAAACGCTTATGGCATCTTGTTCTGATAATGCTTTTCTGTATGGACGGTCGGAGATCATTGCGTGATAGGCATCCACTATTGCCACAATTCTTGCAGCCAGAGGAATTTCTTCGCCTTTTAAGCCGCGCGGGTATCCGGTACCGTCCCAGAATTCGTGGTGGTATTCCAGAATGTCGCAGACGTCTTTGAGGGCTTTGACTGGACGCAATAAGTCGGCACCCATTTGCGGATGTTTGCGTAAAATAGCAAATTCTTCTTCTGTTAATGGTTGCTGCTTGTTGATGATTTCATCAGATACTGAGAGCAGTCCGACATCATGCAAAAGAGTAGCGACGCGCACTTGTTCAATTTCCGGCTCGGCAAGCCCGTATACTTTTGCCAGCAACTCGGCAAAGCGGGTTGTTTCAAGGTGGTGGACTTTGTTGTATTCGGAGCGTGAATAAAGCGATGTGGCAAGCGACTTAATCATGTCGACAACTTCCGAGGCGTGCTCTTCTGAAGCTTCCAAGTCTTCGGCAACTGTTTCTGCCGTTGGTTTCTTAGTTGCCTTGGTCTCTTTTGGAATATATTTTTGGAATAGTAGGTCTCGTGCAATGTGCACTTGATTGCGCCCCATGCGTTTGGACATATAAAGTGCGCGGTCCGCTAGTTCAATGAGCTGGTCTTGGTTTTTCGAATCGTCCGGGAAGCTGGCAATGCCGAAGCTGGCTGTAACTGAAATTTCAACATCTTCGTAGCGGATACGCTCTTCTTCCAGGCGAGTACGGATACGCTCAGCAAGAACAGCGGCACCTTCTTGATTTACTTCCGGCAAAATAAGGAGAAATTCTTCGCCACCATAGCGGGCTGGAATATCTACATCACGACAAGCGTTGCGAATTAGTTTTGCCACCGATTTCAAAACAGCATCGCCGGCTTGGTGACCATGATTGTCGTTGATTGCTTTGAAGTGATCGACGTCGAGCATGATAAGACTTAATTTGCGTTGATAACGTTCTGCGACACGCAATTGCTCAGTTAACTTCTCTTGGGCTGTTCTGTGATTGAAAAGACCTGTTAGCCCATCTGTTGTAGCTTGTCGTTGTACAAAGGCGTAGAGGCGCGCATTGGCAACACCGGAAGCTATCTGGTCGGCAACTTGTCTAAAGAAGCTGACGTTGTCTTGACTCCATTGCGCTTGTGTCTCGCAACGATGGCCACAGAGAAGTCCTAACAGCTTTTCTTCATAGGTGATCGGAACGTAGAAAAGCGAAATGACCGGGTAATTATGGAGTGGTCCCTTGATAAAGACTTCCGGTCTGCGCTCACGAGCAACGTCGCTTACAAACAGAGCCGTGTCCCAATTGAAGTGCTCTTTAAATGTCTGCAGGATTTGCAAATCCAGATTCTTGGCTAAGACGTCATAGTCTTTGTCGGAGACATATTGAGCGCGGATGGTGTCGTCTTCATGTTCATCCGATGGCAGGACTAAGAAGCAGGCATCCAAATTGAAATAGCCGGCTAATGTGTCGAGCATCTCTTCAATGTTGGTGGACTTAATGTCGAAAGACTTCCTAATGGAATTACTAATGCGGTGAAGCAGTTGGTCCTGTCCATGACGTTTTTCCGCTTCGCGTCTTTGCAGATCAATTTGTGTATTAGCTTTGCGCAAAGCTAATTCCTGATTTTCTTTACTTTCTTTGAGGAAAGACTCCTCAAGTTGTTTGGCTTGTTTGAGGCGCGCTAACTCTTCATGAGTGTTGGAAAGTTGTTTGGCATAATTCTCTAAAAGCTCAGAGTGATAAACAAGCTCGCGTTGATACTTGATATTGGACAATGCTGCCCGCACACGGGCTAGAAGTTCTTCTTCCGGAGCATTGTCAAAAATACAGTCGCTTGCGCCGTTTTCTAGAGCAGCAGCTAAAGTCTGT
>JAKFVJ010000163.1 GCA_021732245.1 Candidatus Obscuribacterales bacterium
CGCTGTCTTGTTAAGTCGTATTCTTCCAAAGCCTTCATGTTTACAGGCTCGAGGGCGCGCATGCGCTTTTCCAATCTGTCGGACTGCATCTTTAGTTGTTCAACTGTACCGGCAGATGGCGGCTCGTAGTCAGGTTGTTCAGCAAGCAATTGCTCGAGTTCGACTTTGAGAACAGTCAATTGCTCTGTCAAAGCACCGTGCGATAGTTTGCACTTCTGACGCTCTTCTTCCAAGTGGAGCAAGTCTTGCTCGATCTTGGTTTTTTCAATTTCGCAGCCAGTGACCTTTTCATAGATCTGGTCTTTCAATTCGCGCAGCTGAGTCAATTCATTTGATAGCGAGTTGACCTTAACTTCAATCTCGTCTATTTGTTTCTTGAGCTCTTCAATGCGTGTAGCATGTCCTGGGAATTCTACTTTGAGCTCGTCAATTTCCTTAGTCACTTCGACCAGCTGAGCGTCAAAGCCGGAGCGTGTATTTTGCTCGATTCTTTCTTCGGCTTCCAGGCGGTCTATTTCGCGCTGGTTTTCATTGACGTTTTGACCAATATGTTCAAGTTCAATCTGTAATTCTTCAGCTTGACCAATGAGCTTATCAATTTCGCTTCTTTGACCGGAGCTTGTGATATCGGCAACTTCTTCATGTAGCTTGCCGATTTGCTTATCCAAGTCAGCCAAGGTCTTGGAGTATTGATCCAGATCCTTATCAATCTGTTCAATCTCGTCACCGTTAGCTCTTAGCTTCGGTTTGGCTTCTTCAATCTCTTTGTCGATGTTTTCCGACTCTTTGCGCTTACCCTCAAGTTCGGCATGTTCTTTGGCTAGCTGAGTGTGAACATCTTTGAGCTTTTCACGATCTTCGGCGATAGTTGCTGTCAATTCTTTGAGAGCATCTTGCAAGCCTTGTATATAACCAAGCAAACTCTTACTCTTTAATTGCAGAGTATTGAGGTCGTTTTCACCCTTGCCACCTGTGAAGTGCAGCTTGGCTTTACTGTCTGTACCACCGGTGATACTTCCTGCTTTTTCAAACAGTTCGCCTGGAAGTGTGACCATGCGAGCTTGTCCGAGAAGCTTACGTCCAACTTCCATGTCTTCGACGACAATTGTCTGTCCGCAAGCATATTGGAAAGCTTTGGAATAACGAGGATCAAAGTCAATTAAGTTATAGGCGTAGTCAATTACGCCTGGACGATCAGGCAATAGGCCTGGGGGTTGCGTGACTATCTTATTTAATGGAACGAATGTAGCGCGACCAGCTTTGTGTGACCTCAAGTATTCAATACATTCTTGTGCTACTTGGTCGTCATCTACAACAATGTGAGCCAGTCTTGGTCCAATACAAATTTCCAAAGCTGTTGTGTAACGCTGGTCAACATTACCCAATTGACCAATTGTTCCGTGTACACCGGGGATATTAGCTTTTAAGATGGCTTCAACAGCTCTACCGTAACCACTTTCACCAGCAACATCACGGTGTGTTTCCAACTCGATGATGCGACGGTTGATAGCTTCGAGTTCGTTGCGCTTCATCTCGATGTCTTCGTTGGTCGAAGCTATTTCGTCTTCTAGCTGACGAATATTGCGCTCCATGCCAAGCGAGAGAGCTTGAACATCGGTGTATTTGCGCTCGAGTGAAAGTACAAGACCTTTTGATTCGGCTGACTTACTGATATTTGTTGTGACAAAAGAGCGTAAGGATTCAAGTCCTCTTTCGAGTTCTTCCTTACGGCTATTGTGCTTGGTGCACTTAACTTCCAGTTCGTGCTTTTCTTCTCTCAACTTCTGCAAAGTTGAATAAGTTGAAGTTACCTTGTCTGACGAACGATCTTTTGCTTGACGTAGTTCATCAATTTGACCTTGAATTACAGCAAGCGCTGCTTCTTTCTCGGCGTAAATCTCTTTTACAGCCTTGATATCGATTTCGCTTTGCTTTCTGTGCTTGTTCAAGTCATTGATGTGTTTATCAATGGTCTTAATTTGAGCTTGTAAGCTCTTTTGTAATTTGCCTTTTTCTTCAGCAGCAGTTGTGACGGATGCAAGTCTGTTTTCTTCACGAGTCAATTCACCGCGCAGGTTTTCTTGTTCCTGGCGGAGTAATATCTGTTCGTTGCCACCCTTGTCGCGAATCTCTTCGTCAATGCGACCCATTTCGGAGCGCAATTGGAAAAGATCCATTTCTGCCTTCTCGCGGACAGCAAGTAAATGCTCTTCACGCTCGTTGAGGCTTGTTAGTCTGGCTAATTCAGCAGATAATTTGGCTTCGCCTTCTTTGACGCGGACGAATACCAAGTCGCGTTCAATACTTTCTTTCTGCTTCTTTAGGTCGAGATATTTGAGTGCTTGGTCTCTATCTGATTGCAGAGTCAAAATGCGAGCGGCAATTTCAGTCAGAATAATTCTCTGGTGATCAATTTTTTCGCCGACTGATGTGAGTTCATCAGTCGCTTGATCAATACGTCTGTCGAATTCAGCAACGCCTGCTAATTCATCAATGATTTTACGGCGTTCGCTGGCGCTCATGGTCACAATGCCTGTGACGTCGCCCTGCATGATGACGTTAAAACCTGTTGGGCTGACGTTGTATCTCATCAACTCATCATGGATTTCAGTAAGAGTAGTATTTTTGCCGTTGAGCATATACGTCGAGGTGTAGCTGTTTTCCTTGACGCGAATACGGCGAACAACCTCGAGCTCATTGCCTTTGTCATCCGTAAAGCGTACGGTTACTCGGGCTTCGTTTTTGCCGCTCAAGTTGTTGAGCAAATCGGGCAGTCTCTCAGCACGCATTGAGCGCGTAGAGGACAGACCTAATGCAAATAGCAAACTATCGATGATATTCGACTTGCCGGAGCCGTTTGGTCCGGAAATTGTAGTAAAGCCTGGTAAAAGCGGTACAACAGTGCGCTTTCCGAACGACTTAAAGTTGTCGAGTTCGATCTCTTTTATGCGCATCTAAATCGCTTGAAACCCATACCAATCCACAGTTCGCATTAGACTACATTACGGTATTCACTGTCAAGGATTGCGATGGGATAAATACGAGCCTGGCCAGTAGATATACGAGTGGGTGAAAAGGCATTTCCACCTGTTCATACTTGGAACCCCTGAAAGCGAGGCACCACAATTATTAGACGCTTGTATTTGGGAGATCAAGCGGTTTTCGAAGCTAATTGCCAGGAGATCCAAAAGTCAGTCCTGGTGAGCTAATTTGGACATTAAATCTTCCGCTAACTTAGCTTTTGGACTCTTCGCAGCCGCCTTCAGGAATTCTTGGAGCTGGGCGACAGCCTCTTTGGGGTTACTTTCAGAGAGTAATAATGCCAGGTTGTAATGGGCTTCGTTCAAGCTTGGATCTAGGGACAGAGCCTGTCTATAGGCGCCAACTGCCGCGTCCTGAGCCTCTTTTGAATGGTTGGCAGCCAAAACCCAGCCTCTCAGGAAGGACAAACGGGCATCTTTGGGGTTCTTTTTGAATTCAGAAGCGGATAGCTTGTCTGCTTTGGCATACTCCTTCAGATCGACCAAGGCTGGTATTTGCAAGCATAGGGCTTCCGTTCTATCAGCAGTCTTATTCATTAACTCAAGGGCTCGTTCTGCCTGAAGCCTGGCTGCCAAAGCGTTTCGGTCGAGAAGGAAAAGCCATGCCAAAATGAGATGCGTCCTGTAGTCATTTGGGGCATATCCGGCGGCTGACCTGCAGTGTTTGATTGCTTGGTCTATATCTCCCAGCTGCGCTTCCACCTCGGCAAGGTCTAAGAGTGCTTGGCTGCTGTCTGGTCTGCTTCGAACTTTTGCTTTTAGAGTGTCGCTGCCAATAAGAAGTTCGTCCTGAGTTTGGCAGTGTCCCAGCCTATAGGGCGCTATGGCACTGGGCAAATCCAAT
>JAKFVJ010000013.1 GCA_021732245.1 Candidatus Obscuribacterales bacterium
AGATAGGCAATGACCAACGAGAATCACCCTCAGATTTCATAGCACGCAAGTTGAAGACACAACTTGCTTCGTTAACATCTTCGCTCTCTTCGTTGATTTGCGTTACTTGTGTTGCTTGAGCCGCCTGTGCTGTCTTTTCTTCTTCCAGCTGATCAAATACAGGCATGAGCAAACCGCTCATGCGCATATTGCCGTTTTCATCAGGTGCCGGATCGGCAGATTGAGCCGGCAGCGGTAGATAAGCTGACAAGATAAGAGAAACTGCTAAAAAAGCACGAGATACCGAAGGCATATATATTGAAAATCCGAAAAAAATCTATTAGCTGCACTTGCAGTAAACAATAGCAATGCGTTTGTGCGATGCCAGTAGTTACTGACAGCCTGACTAGGTTAGCAGATATCAAATGGCAGGGCCTTATTGCGAGCTAAAAGGTTTTTCAGCGCTTCTCTTGGAAACTATCACTTGACTTGTTGTCCTTCCCAGTCGCCGCCGCCCTGAAATTCGCCTTTCATGTAAGGGCCTTGATAATCGGCATCCTTAACGACGGAAACTTCGCCTTTATAGGTCCAGGAGCGTGTGCTTGCCGCATCCTTACCTTTTGTATATTTCCTAACGATCGTAACTTTAGGAAAGTTATACCAGCCCTTTTCTATGACAAATCTTTCATTGGTATTGGTATCGACACCATGACCGCGTAATTTGTCTCCGTCTTGTTCAATGAACATTGTCGACTTAATAATCTTGAAATTGTGGCGAAAAGCGATACTCCATTTGCCCGATAAGTCAGGCGCTTTGGTATCAGATATGGTGCTTTCCGGTGCTTGTTGTTGTGTCGGCTCGGCAGGCGGTGTTGGGGCGGCATCGCCCTTGGGAGCATTTGTCAGTTGCGCTTCCCATTCGCCCGAAAGTGTCCCTGCTTGTGAGACTGATTGGTATTGACCAGTTAAATATGGTCCTTTGTAATCCGGATCGTTGAGCATTTGCATTACGCCTGTGTAGGTGACAACTAGATTGACTTCACTGGGCTTTTGATCCACATAGGCTTTATTGAATGTGAGCTGACCGTCTTTATTAATGGAGCCGTCGAGAATTTTAAATTTGCGACCTTGCTCTTCCTGTCCTACACCGACAAACTTTTCGCCTTTCTGCTTCAAGCGGACTTTGGCTTTTGTTACCTGGTCATTGTTTTGATAACCCAGAGTCCATTCGCCTGTCAGCGGCTCTTTATTGCCCCCTAATAGACCACCTGTCAGCTGCGATAGGTCGCCACAACCGGTTAGTAGTGTTGCCAGCATTCCTACAAGAAGAATTACGTTTGTACGAAATTTGCTTTTAACCACTCTTCAATGCGCTCCCTTACGCGGTTATCTCGAAATTCTTGCCAGCGGTTTAGTTCGTCTTTGTTGCTTGCCAGAATCTTGTTAAAGGACCCTGACAGATCCGGGCTCTCAAAAGCTATTGTAGCGATGTTTTGTAAGCGTGTATCGCTCATGGTTTCAATAAAATCCGATATGTCGGCTTTTAGTTCGGACAATTTCGGTTTAGGTAGATATAAAAAACGTTTACTATGTGTTTCCAATTCGTCAGTTAGATCCCGCAAGTCTTTTAAGTCGCGCTGCAAGAATTGCACGCTGCCTAACTCAATATCGAGGTAGTAATTGTGATCCGGTGATTCATCTTGCCAGGCAAAGATGAGATATTTCATGTCGATTTCAGGCTTCATGTTTCGAGAATACAAGCCTAATAACTATCTGGCAAGGCAGTTAATTGAGTCTGAAAAATTGCCTACCGGCAGACCATTGGCGGAGACGGCAATCAGGCGAATGCTGTAGACTCCAGGGTCCTTCACGTCGCTACGTCTAAATGTCCATTTGCCGTCAGTACCGGCAACTGGAATTTGCTTCAAGCAGGCGGCTGATAATTTATTGCCATTCGGGTTTTTGAAAAATTCATTTGGTTGGGATATTTCAACTAGAGCTGATGTTGCCCCCTCAATATTTGCTACAGAGTAATCAAGGACAAGCTCGTCTTGCTGTCCAATTTGAGCAAGACCCAATTCGGCAATCTGCGGATATTTGTAATATGGGCTTACAAAGTCGAGCCCAGCCTTTATTGAAAGCGAATCAATTGCTAATTGTGCCTTGAGTTTGTCCGATGTGGTCACACCAATACTTTTAATCCAAACTTTGGCGCCGGCTGGAAAGCCTAGTGTTAGAGCTGATATCGTGCCATTAGCAAAATAGCCGGCAGCACTCAAAGGCAGATAGTAGCGATGAAACTGACCGTCATTTGTATAAGCTTGGGTAAAACTCCGCCTATCTTGTCTGTTGTAGTCATCTAATAGTCGCGTTGTCCAGTAGAGTTCCACTTCCTGATTGGCTGAGACAGCAGGTGCATTGATGCGGGCGTCTATATAAAAGACATCACTGTCGATTGGGCTTAGACCATCTGCTGCGAGTCTTACAGCAGGTCCGCTGACTGTGGAATTGGATTCTAAAACAAGCAATTTATTTGGTTCGTCATAAGAAGCTGTGCGGTAAAAGATTAGTCCGGGCATCATGCGCGCCACAATTGATGGACCGTCTAGTTCTTGCAAGCTGTTTTTTGCAGGCGTTAAGTCCAATCCGACAAGACTTAGAAAATCCTTGTCCCAGCGCAAACTTGAGCCTATGTTTTTTCCTTCCTGCAAGCTACGTTTCAATCTTTCTGCAGGCACAACCCAGGCTGACAGCAACCCTGATTGTCCATCAAGTGCGACAACCGAATATTCCTCCGGTGCCGGTACGACAGATACATTTCTAGGTAAATCCCTGATGTACACATAGGGTAAACCTTCTTTGGCAACAACTACTTGCACTGATTTTTGAATGCTCTGCAATACGTGAGCATTGGCTCTGTAAGAAGAATTTTGTTGTAAGGTCATGCGGGAAAAGAAGATGACGAGCAAGAGTATGAAGATGCTGCTTGTTGTCACTGTTGCAGGTAAAAACTTCTTCGAGATAAAAGCAAAGCTGGTGAAGATATAGGTCAAGAGAAGACAAGTTGGAAAAGACGCCAGGTAAAGCCAGCGGCTGCCGTATAGATTGCGCAGGTCACAAGCCACGCCGACATAGGGCAAAACAAGAGCTACAAGCACAATGAATGTTATGAGTGCATAAATGCCAAATCGTTTGTTTTTCCATATGGCTAAGGCAAATCCTAAAAGTGCCGGTGCAAAAAGGAAATACATAAAGCGGTATTCGCGTGGGTACTTCGGCACGATTTCATTGTTTATCGGGAAAAATAAATTGCGCAGTAATTGGTACCACTCGGTGAATGAAAAAACATGGTTGGAAACTGCAAAGTAGGCTTGTGTGGTGAAGCCTAAGACCAATAGGGCAAGGGCGCCAATTAGCCAGACTTTGTTTTCCTTGCCTCGTAAAAATGAATAAATGGACCAAAGGAAAAACAAAGCGCTTAATTCAGAAGCTTTGCCGCTTATCCAAAAGACAGCTTCCGGATGCAGGGGATATGCAGCAAATAAAAGTGCGGCGGACACTGAAACTAGGGTGGAATTTTGAGGTGTAATTCTTCTGACGATTAGATAGACAGTAAGACATGCCATCAGATGTATTAACAGACCGGCAAAACGCCATAGCCAGATTGATTTTTTGATGAATATGGCTTTGGCGAAAAACCAAAAGTGCATAAATGGGCCCCAAGCGTCGGGCTTATCAGGTCCTGCCCATTGCATAAACGCTGGGCCGTTATCTTTCAGGTGAGTGAGCCAATTAATAAGAAACTGGTCGTCTAAATGCGCCGGTGCATTTAGAAAAGGCAAGTAAAGGGCAAAACAAGCTATTGTCACA
>JAKFVJ010000142.1 GCA_021732245.1 Candidatus Obscuribacterales bacterium
GAGCTGCCTTGTAGATCAAATTAGAATCATCGAGGGGAAATTGCTTTTTGTCTTGTCCTTCCGTTAGAACAATGTCTACATTGAAAGAACCGCCCTTTAATGCGAATGTCAGGTTATCGCCAAGATCAATTGCCTGCATTAGGGTAGCAACTTCGTGATAACCATCCGGCAAAAGACTGACAATATCAAAGGTCAAATTCACCTTTGCTTGGGTCTTCACTGCCAATTGCCGAGCCATAGCCGCCTCTCTCACTGCTTAGCTTCGTTTAGAGCGTCCGCCAACAAAGCAAATTGTTTCAAGGACAATCTTTCGGCTCTTACTTGAGGGTCGAAAGAAAGTTTTCTAAAAACATCATCTAGTTTGTCTTGCGGCAAATTGAGGAATGACAATGTGTTTTTCAACATCTTGCGGCGCTGGCTAAAGCCGGCCTTTATGACCTGACGTAGGAGCTTGTTGTTGGTACATTCAATCGCCGGTTTTTCTAAAAGATCAAATCGAACAACAGCTGAATTGACATTGGGCACAGGGTAGAAAGATTCTTTAGGCACTTTGCGAATCAACTTCGCATTTGCGAAGTAATTAACAAGCAGTGTCACCTGGCTGTAATCCTTACCGCCAGGGGTTGCTGTAAATCTTTCGGCGACTTCCAGCTGCACGGTAAGCACGACTGACTTAATACGCGTAAGCCAGGGGGAAGGTTCGCCAATTTCACCAAACAAGTGCGCGACAATAGGAGCCGTAATCTGGTACGGCACATTGCCTACAACATTCAGCTTTTGCCCATCAGTTAAGGCAGAGTTGATGTCATAACGCAAAAAGTCGCCGTGCACTACTTCTAGATTGCCGGTATTGAGCTTATCCAGAGACTGAACCGCTTCTCTATCCAATTCAACGGCTACAATACTGGCGCCGCTTTCGATGAGAAAACGTGTAAGGAAACCGGCTCCCGGTCCTATCTCTAAAACGCGTTCGCCTGGCTCCAATTGGGCAGCCTCAACAATGTCGGACAAGGCTTCGGTATCAACCAAAAAATGCTGACCAAGATGTTTCTTGGTGTGAAAGCTTCTTGCCAGTTCGGTTAACTGCTGTTGTGAGGGCAACGTCACTTGGTCGCCTCAACCGACTTGGACTTCTTGCCGTTGCCTGATGCCGGTTTAGAGCCGTCAGCTGCTTTTCCATCCGTCTCTTGCGAAGCCTCAGCTGCCTCATGTGATTCAGGCACGGCACAAACAAATGGCGTCTTTATCAAACGTACTTTGATGATTCTGTGACGGTCGGCTTCCTCGACCCTGAGTGTAAATTCCTCAGTGCCGACTTCGTCGCCCTGCTTCGGCTCACGACCTAATAAACCAAAGACGTGTCCGCCTATTGTATTGAATTGCTCATCAGTGATTTCAAATCCAAGTCTGTCTTTCACTTCATCAAGAGAAACTTTACCATCAAGAAGATACGAGCCATCCTTATCTTCCTGAACATATTCCTCAACAATCTCGTGCTCATCGGCAATGTCGCCAACAAGTTCTTCTAAGAGGTCTTCTATTGTCACCAGCCCACGTGTAGCACCGTATTCGTCAACAACGATGGCCATATGTGTTTTGCTGGAACGAAATTCAGACAAAAGGTCATTGATATTTTTGTTTTCCGGAATGATAAGAATTTTGCGAGCCAACTCGCGCACTTTGGCATTTTCTTTGCGCTCAACAAAAGCTCGTAGCGCATCACGGATGTGCACAGTTCCGAATATTTTGTCTATGTCTTCTTCATAAACAGGCAAACGTGAAAGACCATGCTTCAATGCCAGGTCGCAAAATGTGCGAATGGTTTCATCAGCCTGCATGCAAATCATGTCGGTTCTAGGCGTCATAACTTCCGAAGCTTCAGTGTCGGAAAAATCAAAAACGCTATGCAGCATTTCTTGCTCTTCTTCTTCCAGAACACCTTCTTCGTGACTGGCCGAGACAAGCATTTTCAATTCTTCTTCCGAGTGGGCGAAGTGCCTTCGCGGCGCGTCTTCAACATTCAATAAGCGCAATACAAACTCGGTAAAGCCGTTCAATATAATAATGAATGGTGTAGCCAGCCAGCACCAGCCTTCCATCGGCCAGATAAGCGGCATAATAACTTGCTCAGGGCGTTGGAAGGTCCAGGTTTTGGGAATCAATTCACCAAATACTGTTTGCACAAAGGCAGTTATGGAAAAAGCTGCAACATAACACGCAACTTTGGCTGCGGCAATTATATGAGGTGCAAATCCGGCTGCAGTACCGGCACCAATTACAGCATCAGCCAAGTCGCTGGCAAAAGCTTCTTCGCCGACAGCACCAAGAGCCAGTGTCGACAAAGTGATACCAAGTTGGCAGGCAGCAATAAATCTATCGGGATCATTTAAGGCTTGCTGCACCATGCCGGCAGTTTTATTGCCTTCTTCAACCAATTGGTCTATGCGGCTGCGTCGCACGCGGGCAAGTCCCATTTCTGCCGCTACGAAGAAGGCATTAACAAGGATCAAAAATAGGATGAGCAGAATCTGTAAAATAAAAAAACTCAGTTACGCACTAGCGCAACTGACCCCCTTGAACAAAAATTGCAAAACTAAAAGATCCCCAGTGGTACACAACTGGGGAGGTTCATCAGAACTGGCATTACTACTTCGAGATTCTTCCATCGGTTTTGCTGCTTAAGATTTCCTGGCACGTCTGCCAGAAACCCCCAACACATATCCTATCATAGGCATTTTTGAGGTTATCAAGATATTATCCCTATCTATAGCCGGCAAACCGTCCCTTCATGCCATAATTTGCCCGTCAAACCGCTCTTGTGAACAAGCAAATGCGAATTTTTGTCATCAATTTACTCGTTTTAGCTGCAATGGCTGTCTCAGCCCCGGTTTTTGCCGAAGCAAGCAGTTCCGAGAATCTTAATATCCCGAAGCTGTCAGATAATCTGGACACTTCGAAAAGGCTCATCATCCGCTTGAATTACATAAAGGATTTGGCAATCGATAATCTGAGACATTTTGCACCTAATGAAGCCGAGCAGCTTGACAATTGCTTAGAACTAGTTAAGCAATTGACCGACAAATGGGAGCTGTCCGTCTCGTTTCCCAAAAGACCTTTAATTAGTCCGCTGCAGAATTGGTTGCCGCAATAGGCGGTTCAACAGAAGCCCAGGCTTGCGCAAGTAGTGTGGCGTTGATTACTTGTCCTACAAATAGCGTTGTCGGCAAAAAGAAAAGACCGACAACAGTAACTATTGGAATAACTGTCATCACGACCTGAATGCCCAGTCCTAATAACCAGGCTATGACAAAAATCTTGGGCGCCTTTGCTATCTGCATATAGACTCTCATCGCCTGCCAGCCGGCTGACATATTTTCTTCAACAGCGAAATTAACCAGCAAATACGATACCGTCAGGTTGGCCAACAAAGTCAGCACAACGATGTCGATTATTGCAAATACAGCAAACGGCAAAAAATATGGAGAAGCAAAATCCATGAAGCCTGACATTGTGCCGATAGACAAAAGTCCAAGTGCACTGATAGGAATAGCCACCGTGAAAACAAATTGCACAGCCATCCAACTAAGACCGGACATCAACAAATCCATCCAGTCATTCCAATCCGGCAATTTTGCATTTGTGTCAGCGGCACGCACGCGCGCAACACGCAACACATAGCCGGTAATTAAAGCGCTCAATGCCAGTGATACCGGCAAAGTAATTAAAGATGCAGCACCCAGGACCAATACGGAAGCACTGAGCATTCCGCCCATGCCTGTTTTGAACATCCATTCAGGATCACGAAAGACACCATCTAAGGCTAATTGAGCATCAAGTTGATTTTGC
>JAKFVJ010000089.1 GCA_021732245.1 Candidatus Obscuribacterales bacterium
AATCACAGCCGGCTTCAAGTGCAAGCTTCGCCAATTCATAGTTGTGTCTAGGTGACAAACAGGAAATAACTACATCAGAGCGAGACATCAGCCCCTTCAGATCGTTTAATTGAGAGATGTCCAGCGCGCAAGGGACTATTCTCTTATCGACAAAGTGCTCCATTGCCCTGTGTAGGCTGTCGACATCGGCGTCGGCCCAGAAGATCTCGTCAATTTTTGGGCTGCGTACAAGGTCATATACAACCGCGTAGCCAAACTGGTTTGCACCTAAGACCAAATAATTCACGGTGATTTCCTTCCCTAATACGTGGAGCGCCTTTTTCCACCATCAACGCAAATGGTGGAGCCTGTAATATAAGCCGCCGGTTGAGAACACAAGAAAGCAATGGTGGCACCCATTTCTTCCGGAGTTCCCAAACGTTTGGCTGGAATTGATTTCAAGTAATCTTGCAAATGGTCGTCTTTGGTGCCGCCCTTTTCTTTAATCATGGCATTGACACGCTCTTCTGTTCTGTCCGTGTAAATGACGCCGGGAGCGACGCAATTGACTGTAATGTTTTCCGCCGCAACTTCATCCGCTAAAGTCTTAAGCATAGCTGTGACTGCAGAGCGCATGGCATTAGACACGGCAATTGTGCCTATTGGTTCCATCACGCTAAGCGAAGTAACTGTCACTATCCTGCCCCACTTGTTTCTTTTCATGCCTGGTAGAAATGCTTCATTTAAATGAGCAACACTCTCAAATAATTGATCAAAACCTTTTTGCCAGTCTTGCAATTTGGTTTCTTGAACATTTGAAGGCTTTGGTCCGCCAACATTATGGACAAGAATGTCAATAGATAAAAAACGCTCCAGGACTCCTTTGACTAAGTTTTCACGAGAATCCTTATTTGTCAAATCTGCGGGCAAAAAATGAACCGGCTTATCCGACAGTTTGCCAATATCGCCTGCAGCTGATCTTAGTTCGTCTTCGCCGCGAGCGCAGAGAAACAGCTCAACTCCAGCTTCCGCCAGCGATTTAGCAGCGGCCTTACCAATTCCTTTTGAGGCCGCACATATGAGGGCTCGTTTTCCGGCGATGCCAAGGTCCATGTGTTTACCCTTTCATAGCTCCACTGCGTTTCGCTTTCGCTTGCCTTCCGGCAACCCATCTTCGTTCCGCCGCGACCGCTTCATCAGCGCTCTTGCTTCACTTCTCATCCCTTATACCTATAGCAAATGGTTTTTGCTTCAGAGAAGAAGTCCAGGCTCCAGCGACCGCCTTCGCGACCGATACCGCTTGCTTTCATGCCGCCGAAAGCAGTGCGCAAGTCACGGGCAAACCAGCAGTTGACCCAGACAGTGCCCATGCGAATATGGCGCGAGACTCTGTGACATGTGTCTACATTGGAACTCCAGATACTGGCCGACAAGCCATAAGGCGTGTCATTGACCATGTCTATTACTTCTTCTTCTTCTTCAAAAGATACAATGGGAAGCACCGGTCCAAAAATTTCTTCCTGGCAAAGAGGAGACTTGTTATCAACTCCGACAAAAACAGCAGGCGTCAAAAACAAACCGTTAGGAATCTCTTTCAGGCGCTGCCCACCTGTTATAAGCTTGGCTTTTTTCTTACCGAGCGCCAGATACTTCTCGACCTTATCGAAATGTTCTTTGCTGACAAGCGCGCCCATTTGCGTTTGTCTGTCCAGCGGATCGCCAACCTTTATCTGGGCAACTTCTTCAGCAATTCGTTCAACAACTCTGTCAATAACTTTCTTATGCACGTAAAGGCGCGAACCGGCTAAACAAATTTGTCCTTGATTGCGGTAGGCTGCTCTAATTGCTGTCGGAATTGCTTCATCGAGATCAGCATCCGCAAAGAGCACCGTAGCGCCTTTACCTCCCAGCTCGAAAGAAACTTTTTTCAAAGTCTTTGAAGCTGCACCCATAATTGCCTGACCGGTGGTTGTCTCACCAGTAAAGGAAATGGAAGAGACATCGGGATGAAGTGTGAGAGCTTCACCGGCCCCACCTGCGCCAAACCCGTGCACAATATTGAATACGCCTGGCGGCAAGCCTGCTTCATTCATAATTTCAGCAAGCATTGTAGCCGTATAGGGCGTCCACTCAGCCGGCTTTAAAACGCAAGTGTTGCCCATTGCCAACGCAGGCGCAATTTTCCAGGTGGCCAAATACAACGGCAAATTCCACGGTGTAATAAGACCTACAACACCCAGCGGCTCGCGCACCGTGAAATGACGCTCGTTAACGTTTACGGTAAAACACTCTTCATTTAAAGATGGCGCATAGTCAGCAAAGAAATGAAAGTTGTAGGCAGCGCGCGGAATATCGCCTTCCATACTTTCAATAATTGGTTTGCCGGTGTCGGCAGTTTCCGCCAATGCCAATGATTCTTGATTGGCTAATATCAAATCACCAACACGACGCAATATCTGACAGCGTTCCTTAATAGACATATGAGGCCAGGGACCATTATCAAATGCGTCTTTCGCAGCCTCTACGGCACGATCAATATCTTCAGCACCACCTAAGGAAACAGTCGCCAAAATTTCGCCGGTTGCCGGATTGACCGTCTCAAAAGTGTCACCTGATGCCGACAGCAAAAATTGGCCGCCAATGAAATGCCCAAGGTGTTTAGTCTTCAACTTTGTTCCTGCGCCCATTTATTCTCCTTGTCCGTTCGGACAAAATGCAGTCGCTTTGATTTCAATGAAATTTTTTCCGGGCAATGCCGCCGCAGCTACTGTCGTTCGTGCAGGTGGATTGGGAAACGAAAAATACTTTTCGTACACAGAGTTATATTTAGAAAAATCTTGCATATTTACGAGAAAGACAGTGACATCGACAAGATCAGTCAATTCGCAATTTGCAGCCTTAAGAACACTCTGCAAGTTGGCAATAGCTGCGTGTGTTTGCGTTTCAATATCGTAAGAGGCAACCTTGCCGTTGCCGTCTAAAGTAACACCGGCTTCCTGACCGGTTTTGGGATCACGCGATCCTTGTCCAGAGACAAAAACAAATGGACCAACTCGAACCGCATGACTGTATGAACTCAAAGGAGAAGGAGCTTCACCCGTACAGTTAATGCCGATACGCTTCAAAGTTGTCACGTCCTTTGCCAAAGAGCCGGAATTTACCAGTGCAATTTTACTTGAACTAATCGTGTTTAAGTTGTTCCAGTAAGCTCACCGAAGTCAAGATAGACATACAACTTATAAAATTTCTAAGCAATTGCCAACTAACGATTAGAATCAACCGCAATACAACTACACTATAAGATCGAAATGATCGCACGGCACCCATTTAAAAGTTTGACGAGAAAGTTGGCAGCAGTTTTTTCTGCCGCACTAATTCTTTGTAGCAATGCCGCATACGCTCAAGACGCTATCGAAGATCTATCCAGTGAAGAGCAAGCAGCGACACGAATAGATATTCCAAACCCAGCTCAACTTACCGACCAAGTTGACACCTATGTTTTAGGTCCGGGTGATTGGGTCGGTATCACTGATGTATACGATCAATATAAGCAACAACAACCTGTACCTGTAAGCCAAGACGGCAATATCACCTTGTATCCTTTTGGATATATCAAAGCACAGGGACTAACGACTTTACAGCTGGCGCAAGTTATCAATGACCGCTCAAAAGAATTTTTCACTCAATCGCATTTTCAAGTAAGCCTCGTTCAAGTGAGACCAGTCATGGTTTATGTTCTTGGCGAAATACAATTACCTGGGCGTTACCAATTGAGTTCCAGTACCGACACCGTCATTCCTAACGTCTTGACCGCAATTCAAGCTGGTGGCGGACTGAGAGAAAC
>JAKFVJ010000517.1 GCA_021732245.1 Candidatus Obscuribacterales bacterium
AATATCCACGGCAACCTGACCAACAGGTATAGGAGAATAATTACGATCAGCGAAGCTTGCAAAATTACTTTTCCTTTGTAGGGCTTATTGTGTAGGGGCGCATTGCATGCGCCCGTTTTTTGTCACCTACAAAATAAAGCCGCCTCTAATCTCATCACCCATGAGAATAAGATCTGCCAAGTCGCGCATCGGCTCAACATAGCGCGCGTAAGATTCTTCGACATGCAAACTGCGTTTGATTGTCTCAATCTCCGAACGTCCGCGATCGATATCACGACGCAAACGACGCGCAAGTCGTTGATCAATCGGAGTATCAATAAAGATTTTCAAAGTAGCAATATCATGCAACGGATTGTGGAAAGCAAAAATTCCTTCAATCACGACAATTTTTGATTTGGGCGCCGGCATCACCTGCGTACCGACGCGCTTGCATGTGCGCATGTCATAAACAGGAATAGTGACATCCTCTGACTCAGCCAACTTCAAGCAAGCCTCGGCTGCCTCTGCCATATCAACGGCAGACGGATGGTCGAAGTCATACGACCCATCTTCCTTGGGCTCCAAATCATCCAAATCCTTGTAGAAGTGATCGGTAGACAAGATGGCGGCGCCGACGAATTTCTTGGCCAGGGTTGTTTTACCCGAGCCAGACCCGCCGCATACGGCAATAATCTGAGGAAAACGGTGTTGCATTGGATACCCAAAAGTTCAGTGTAAAAAGGATACCTCGTCCACCAGCCATTTTTTAGTTTCCAAGCTGGCTTTGGGGGATAAGGTATGGTTAAGGTTTGCAACACCTGCGCTGCGGGGGCGTGGCGAGCCCGATTTTCCTGCGCATAATGACTTTAATAGATATATCAGGGGGATGCGAACATGGCGGCGACAGCTCAAGTTGGACTAATCGGTTTGGGTGTCATGGGGGAAAACTTAGCGCTAAACATAGAGCGCAATGGATGTACGATAGCTGTATTCAATCGCCATACCGATAAAGTAGACGCCTTTACCAATGGCGCAGCAAAAGGCAAAAACGTAATTGGCTGCCATGACGAAAAATCATTCTGTGAAGCTTTGCAGCGCCCCCGCAAAATAATTCTCTTGGTTAAAGCCGGTCAACCTGTTGATGACACCGTCGCCAAGCTCAAGCCATATCTTCAAGAAGGCGACATCATAATAGATGGCGGCAACTCGCACTTCAATGACACAAGAAAGCGCGAAGCAGCATTGAAAAAAGAAGGCATCAACTTCATCGGCTCCGGTGTATCCGGCGGTGAAGAAGGTGCGCTCTGGGGACCATCGCTTATGCCCGGTGGTGACAAAAAAGCGTATGAGGCAATTGCACCAATTTGGGAAAAGGTTGCAGCCAAAGTCAACGGCGAACCTTGCGTTACTTATCTTGGACCAGATGGCGCCGGTCACTTTGTGAAGATGGTGCACAACGGAATTGAATACGGCGACATGCAGATGTTAGCTGAGTGCTACGACATCATGCGTCGCGGACTTAGTCTCGATATGAGTAAGACTGCTGATATTTTTGACAAGTGGAATCAAGGTGTATTGAATTCGTTTCTTGTCGAAATAACCGCAAAAGTTCTCACAGTCATTGATGACGAAACCAAAACTCCACTGGTAGATTTAATTTTGGATAAAGCCGGACAAAAGGGCACCGGCAAATGGACGACCGAAGCCGCGTCGGAATTAGGCGTGCCGATTCCAACAATTGATGCAGCCTGGGCAGCAAGACTTATGTCCGGATTGAAAGAAGAGCGCGTAAAAGCATCACGCGTTTTGATGGGACCAAAGCCCGGCAAATCAGACGTCAACCAAGAGCAATTCCTCAAAGCTTTAGAGTCTGCGTTTTATTGCGGGCGCATCTGCTCGTATGCACAAGGCATGGCCATCATTGCTGCCGGTTCCAAAGAATACAATTGGGGAACCAACATGGCGGAAGTGGCAAAAATCTGGCGTGGAGGTTGCATCATTCGTTCCAAGACTTTGGAATCAATTATGCAAGCCTTCTCAGCAGATCCTAATTTGCCCAACTTGATGATGCACGAGTCAATGGCAAAAGTCTTGTCCGATTCACAAGACGCATGGCGTCAAGTTGTGGCTTTTGCTCAAAGCCAAGGTATTCCTGTACCGGCGCTGTCCGCAAGCTTGGCGTACTACGACAGCTACCGCAGCGAGCGTCTACCGCAAAACCTCACACAAGCTCAACGTGATCTCTTCGGCGCTCACACTTACGAGCGTATGGACAAACCACAGGCTGGTGCAATCCACACCGAGTGGGAAAAGTTAGCTAAAGTCAAAACCGAAAGCAAATAGGAGAAGCGTAGTAAGCGCGGCGAGGAGCCGTGCGCAGCGAAGCGCATGTGGGTTGCTGGAGAGCAAGCGAAGGTGAAGTGAGCATAGCGAACGCAACCGGAGCGTAATGATCGTAAGGAGAGCCGTGGATGGTAGCACAAGGTGCAACTTCAATAAATGCATTAATGGAAGGCCTTCCGAAAGAACGTCTCGCAGAACCTTTTGCGATGGTTGTTCTGGGCGCGCACGGTGATTTGACCAAGCGCAAGTTGATACCGGCGATCTACGCATTATTCTGCGACGGTTTGCTCCCGCAAGACTTTTGCATCGTTGGTATGTCCCGCACGAAAATATCCGATGATGAGTTTCGTGAATCGATGAAAGACTCCCTCATCAAGTTCGCACCGGAGCTAACTTTCACGCAAGAGAATTGGGATAGATTCGCCTCTAAGATCTACTACATGCCCGGCAACTTCTCCGTAGAAAATGGCTTTGCTGATCTAGCAAAGTTTCTCGACGACTTGGCACAACGTCATGGTACCGAAGGGCGCAACATATTTTATATGTCCACTCCTCCAAGCTTGTACCAAGACATCGTGCTGCGTATTGCAGAAGTTGGCTTGAACAAAAGCAAGAAATGGAAGAAGCAATATTGGCCGCGTGTTGTTGTGGAAAAACCATTCGGGCATGATTTAAAGTCTGCAGTGGCTCTCGACTCACAACTGCACAAGCACTTCGACGAAAAACAGATTTACCGTATTGACCATTATCTCGGCAAAGAGACAGTGCAAAACATTATGGTCTTGCGTTTTGCCAATGCAATATTCGAGCCAATCTGGAATCGCAACAACATTGAGCAGATTCAAATTACCAACGCCGAGACGCTAGGCGTTGAAGGTCGTGGTGGCTACTATGAAGAAGCGGGTGCGATGCGCGACATGGTGCAAAACCACATGCTGGCGCTGCTCAGCCTCGTCGCAATGGAACCACCAATTTCGCTTGATGCTGATGAAGTGCGCACGGAAAAATCCAAAGTGCTCAAGTGCTTGCGCCCAATAGACATCGCTCATCTTGCCGACTACGTAGTCCGCGGACAGTATGGACCTGGCTACGTCATGGGTGAGAAGGTCGTAGGCTACAGGGAAGAGCCTAGTGTCTCTCCTCAATCCAATACCGAAACATTCATCGCCTTAAAACTATTTATCGACAACTGGCGCTGGGCTGGTGTTCCTTTCTACATCCGCTCGGGCAAACGCTTGATGAAGTCTGCGACGGAAATAGCTATTCACTTCAAGCAAGTGCCACACAGGCTCTTCACCATGATGGCAGGAGACGTCAGCAAAGGCATTATGAATCAAATCGGTGCCAATGTGCTTGTACTCCGCATTCAACCGGATGAAGGAATTTCATTGAAGTTTGCCACCAAGCAACCCGGTGCCACAACTCAGCTAAGATTTCTGTCGATGGACTTCTCTTACGGCACATCATTTGGTGTTAGAAGCCCGAGCGCATACGAA
>JAKFVJ010000280.1 GCA_021732245.1 Candidatus Obscuribacterales bacterium
ATGCAGCCAGGTAATGATATTTCAATCAAGGTCTCACCAGTAGATAACCCGTGCTGCTGACGAGCCTCTTTTGAAAGGGTCACTTGCCCCTGGCTGCTCAATTTCAGCGTGCTTATTCTTGGATCTTCGTGCAGTTCTTTGCTCATGTTTTTCAAGCTCCGGAGGTGTAGATTCCCGATCTTTAGAAGTCAAAATTACTTTAGTTCATTTATATTATATCAAACTTTTATTCCTTCCCCCTATGGCAGATAAAATGGCGGGGAAATACGAAAATCGTCGTAATTTCCCCAATTACGGCGGTTGATTTGATTGATAGATTAATGCTCTAGGTGAAGAAGGCACGACCGGAAGTGGTTGGAGCCGGCGCGGAGCATAACCGAGTTGATTAATCGAGAGATAGCGCCGTTTTTAGAGAAGGTCAAGGCGGAGACACCGCTTAGTTGTTTTACTATTGCCGAGGATTTTGGCAGGGCATTTGTGCAATCGGCAGTGATAGCGCCTCTGTGGAATGGCGTAGGTCAGCTTGTTAGTGGCGGGCAATTGCCGCATGTATCGATAGTAAATGAGAAGAATGCCGAGAGTAATGTAGCGGACTCATGGGCGCAGAAATTTGGCGGAGCCATAGGGATGGCAGCGAATTTTCATATTTTGGGCAAGCTAAAAGCAGGGCCATTTCAGCAGGTGGAGACAGCTAATACGTTGTCGCTTGCTCAGAGATGTGGGCAGCACTTTGTCAGAAGTGCCAAGCAGGGGGCGCTGTATGGAGCAATATTTACCGAGTCAGACCCGAATAATAATATGTTGTACGGGCGCATAGCCAATGCCGGATCGCAAGCGCTGACATTTGGGTTATTAGGAAGTGGCTCGGAAGCATTGTCGGGAGTGAAAGGGCTTGCAAGAGTAAAGCCGGGGACGCTTACAGATGCGCTGTCGGATATGGCGATAGCAGGAACGGTAGGAGTGCCGGCAGGAGCAGTGGGATCAGTAGCAGATGCTGTATTGAATGGGCGCCCGGTGACCGTCAAAGAGATGCAGAATGCGGCAATAGACTACGGAATAATTGGATTTGGACTAGCAGGGATAAATCATGGGACAGCAGCGCTGAAGAGATGGCACGCTGCGCAGAAACCAGTTAAGACGGATGTTGAAGTAGTAGATGTGGTGCAGGAATCGACTCCACAAGGTGCAGACTCTCATTCTGAGGAAAAAGCCGACTTAGCTCCTGTGAGTGCAGAAAGGGAGGCGGCGCGCAAAGGGCTAGTGGACTGCTTATTTAATGGCAGGATTGAAGCCGCGGAAAGAATTATCGACCGGAAGATGGTCACAGCAGAAGAAGTACGAGAGGCGGCGTACAAAGGGCTGGTGAACTGCTTATCTAAGAGCTGGATTGAAGACGCGGAAAGAATTATCGACCGGAAGATGGTAACAGAGGAAGATCTAAAGGCAGAAGAAGTACGAGAGGCGGCGCGCAAAGGGCTGGTGAACTGCTTATCTAAGGGCTGGATTTCATATGCGGAAAGAATTATCGACTGGAAGATGGTCACAGCAGAAGAAGTACGAGAGGCGGCGCGCAAAGGGCTGGTGGACTGCTTATCTAATGGCTGGATTGAAAGCGCGGAATTAATTATCGACCGGAAGATGGCCACCAATAGCACAATTGACGACAGTTTTCTGCAGTCAGTGCAAGCCGGACACATAACAAGCGTAGTAAGAGCTGGGCTTGGTATTGGCATGGACTTCAAGACAATCACCAAGGAATATCTCGGCATCTCCAAATTGACCGATGAGGAAGCGAGCAAAATATTTGAAAGAATGAAGGAGAAAGATCTTGCTTGGGATGAGCAAGCTGATGTTGTTTCGTTTGAGGAGGGTGCTAAGGCATTTGGTGCAGCAGGGACGTTGCGCTATGTATTCAAGAGTAATGCAAGTCCACACGAAGCACTGGATGATTTTGGCAATGTGCTTGAATTATTCCGTAGTTCCGGACTAAGTGCGAAAGACTTTTACAACAATGTGCTGGCACAAGTAAATCGAGATAGCGCAGTGGATGATATTGGTCATTCATATGCAAGATTGAAGGCAATAGCCGGTGATTATCGAGATAATTTCGATGCAGTGATGGAGAAGGCCAAGAGCTATCCGGACATAGGGACAATTCAGGATTTGGTGGCAAGCTTCCCAGACAAGGCAAGTATTTTTTCATCGTGGAGCAAGTTGCAGCAATTTAGCAAGCTGGAGTATTTAATAGGTCGCGGCGAGCTGCTGCCGAAAATACAAGAATTAAGAGCAAATGGAGAGTTGAAGCGAGCAAAGTGGTTGGAGACGCTGGCGCTACATCCGGATAGCAAAGTGGCGAAAGAACCAATAGAAGAATTCTTGTTGAATGAGCCAACAGATTTTCTTGAGAGAGATGATGTACATTCATCAGAGTTGCACCAGCACTTGAAGCCGTCAAATTATGTCGAGATACCGCATATGGATTTGAGGGCGGAAGAATTGAGAGAAGCGTTAATAGATGGGACCTACGACAGGTTGCAAGTATTTACGCCGATGAAGGTGGAGTATGAAGTAGGTGGAGTGGACTTAGCAAAAGAGCTGAAGCGGGCCCTTGGATCAAGAGCGGAAGGACAGAAGGGAGAAGCTCAGAACGTAGGCAAATTGTACAGTGAGGTGAGCAAATTCCTGAAGCAAGACAAATTGACGATTGCGGCGGTATTGAAAGGGGCCGAGATGTCGCAGGAAGTGGTGTCCAAGATAACAGGATTGTTGTACAACAAAGAGATGGGGCTGTCGCGTCCGCCAGGAAGTTTCAAGTTGATAGCAGAGATACACAAGAAGAGCGATCCGCTTTCTGTAGTAGCCGGAGATGACACGGCATCATGCATGCAATTTGGATCAGGGAAGAATAATGTGTACATGTTCAATCCAAATGTTGGGTTGTTTACAGTGCGCTTGGAGAAAGCGGACGGTACACAAAGGACAATTGCGCAAAGTGTGCTGACGAAAGATGTAGACGTGAGAGAGCTAGTGCCGACGATAATGGAAAAGATGAAGAAGGGAGAGTCACTGCAAAATGTCCTTCCTGAGGAGGGAATGAGAAGTGGTAAGGCAGTGATAGCAGCGGACAATGTGGAAGTGCATCCAAACTACCAAGCAGAGATGTATAAATCGGCCTTGGAGGGGGTTTATCGCGATTTCTTTGGTCGATATGTTGAATTGTATGGGGCGAAGGAAAATCTGGAGAGTGACAGGATAGTTGTAGGGTTGGGACACAGCGATGCGATGCAGTCGTTGCCGAAGGAAGAGAATACGTATGTGCCACAGGCACCGGTGGCATACAGTGACAAGGAGCATGGTGAGGTGTCAAGACTGTCGTTAATAGCGCCACAGACAAAAGCAGTGAAAGCGATTGTGCCGACACAGGTTGTTAGATCGATGACAGGGAATGCTAAGGTGCAGGCAATAACGGAATTGACGTTTGAGGATGCGTTGCCGCTGTCGCATCTGGAGAGCAAAATGTATGAGGATGCGCCGCAGCTTCAGCAAGGCTTGTATGATTTGGAAAATACGCTGATAGCCAAAGATGTTAATAACGGGGCGAAGGGAAGAGCGAATCTGAGCTTTAAGTATACGGACAAAGCAGGGAAGATGAGGGGCTATTTGCTGGCGTATGAAGGGGTGGCGGTGATCTGCCCCCAAGATATGTGCCACGTCAAGCAGAGAGTTTAACGTTTTGTGGTTTGTCTGCCTCCAGTGCTTGGTTTGAGTGTTTGGCAGCATAGGCTGCCGGGGTCATGTATTTAAGAGAGC
>JAKFVJ010000141.1 GCA_021732245.1 Candidatus Obscuribacterales bacterium
TGAGAAAGGCTTGCTTGATTCTTTTTCTGTTTTTCGTCTTCTTTTTGTTGACTGAAGACTTGGTAATTACCCCAGTCAAATAAATTTGATGGATTGCCAATCCAAATTTCTTTGATGTTCTTATCATCAACTTTTAGATTGTCGTGCACTTTGCCGTCTTCTGTTTTGCAAAATACTTTTTGTGATTTGTCGGCGTCAAGACGAGTTTGCAAACTAACTTCATTGTAGATGGCGCGAAATTCTTCGGCAGAAGTATTGTGAAAAAGAGTTGAAAATTTATAGCTGGCTTTGTCGGCCATAGACCTGCGCTCAGTGTCCTGCTTGCCGGACATACTCAAAACATCTTTGGCGATATTTTCTGGTGTAAATGGGAGTTCTTTGTCGGACATGATTTTGAACCGTAAGTAAGGGAAAGGCCGTTAAGGGAAAAGTTTTTGATCCAGTAAATCTTCAGCACAAAAAAGAGTGCTTGGGACTCCTGAATTCAATATACCCAAATTCGGCCAAAAAAGGACATTTTTAAGCGCCCGTGGAGGCACCTTTTAATATACGTTCCATTTCAACTTGGTTGAGAGCATAGCGGCGCGCCGTGTCTGAGTCTATAAAGCCCTCCCGGTACGCGTTGTAGATGCTGCCGTCCATTGTCTGCATGCCTTCAAATGTTGAATTGCGAATGTACTCGTTAATGGCTTCAATGTTGTTGCCTAGAATTGCTTCCTGAATGGTCAAGTTATTGAGCATGATTTCGTGCACCGCCATGCGTCCGCCGTCACGTAATGGCAAGAGTTGTTGAGCAATTACGGCCTTCAGAGAATTGGCCAGTTGCTGGCGGATTTGCTCTTGTTCGGCCGAGTCGAACATGCCCATAATTCTTTGGATTGTTTTTGGTGCCGAAGATGTGTGCAGCGTGGAAAGGACTAATAGCCCCGTCTCAGCGCCTCTCAATGCCCCTAAAACTGTTTCCCGGTCACGTAGCTCACCGATGAGTAAAACGTTGGGGTCGGCACGCAGAGCAACACGTAAAGCGGTGGCGAAAGATCTTGTTGAGAAACCAATTTCTCTTTGCGTGACAATGCAACGTTTTGGACGGTGGACAAACTCCACCGGGTCTTCCATTGTGTAAATATGTGAGAGTTCTCTCTCGTTTATTGCATCGAGCATGCCGGCAAGTGTTGTTGATTTGCCTGCTCCCGTAACACCTGTAACAAGAATTAGTCCGGAGCGTGAGTGGGTAAGTTCCTCAATTACAGGTGGTAATCCGAGTTGAACGATGGTTGGTGCCACAGGCGGTATGATACGCATGGCTGCACCAAGAGCATCTAGGTCGGTGTATAAGTTGATACGTACACGCGCCTTGTCGCCAAATTGCAAGCCGATATCTATTTCGTGTTTCTGATCAAACTCAGCTCTTTGTCTTGCATCTAGTAAGGATAAAAGTGTTGTTTTGAGCGCTTCAGGAGTAAATACGGGCAGTCCGGAAACCGCACGAATACTGCCGTCAATACGCAAGACAGGTGCCATGCCCGATTTGAAGTGAATATCCGAAGCCTTGTATTCGAGGGCAAGATCAAGGATCTGCTCGACTGAAACGGGTAGATTGCGGGCGTCAACTGACATTTTTACTGAAGGACCTATATTATCTCTGTGCCGAGTATGCCTTTTAAACTCTTGAGGCCGGAATTAACGGCACGTGACACAACCATCTCTGATAAACCCAGTATCCGGGCCGTTTCCTTCTGTGTCAAATCATAGAAGAAAACAAACTGTACAATCTTGCTTGTTTTATCGGATAGTTTTTGAACGGCATTGGCAATAAGCTCTCTGTCTTCCTCGGCCAATTGGAAATCTTGATACTTTTTGTCGGGCACCATGTCGTTGAGGCTGCGATGATCCTCTTCTTCATTGGTATCACCGTTAGACTCTAATGACTCATAATGCGTGCAGGCATCCCAGGATTGTTGAGCCGCCAGTATCTCGTGTTGAGCGATGCCGGAATTTTCCGACAGCTCGTTTAAGGTTGGTGCTCGTCCAAGCTCTCTGGATAAAGTTTCTTCGAGGTGCCCTATTACTGAATTTATTTCGTTGAATTTGCGAGGTACTTGCACAAGGCAAGCGTTGTCGCGCAAATAGTGCAGAATTTCACCCTTGATGTAACAGGTAGCCACGGTTTTGAAACTAGCTTTGCTTCTTTGCGGATCGTAATAACGAATGGCTTTTAAGAGCCCAATTGCCCCTACTTGTTCAAGATCCTCGAGCAAATCCGGGCGTGTTCTTGAATAACGTCTGGCAATGCGTCCGACAAGAGACATATGATCTTTGACCAATTGGTCAGAAGACTTCCGCCCTGAATTCTCGGCCGCTAGTCGAAGGGTGCCCATGTGTTTTCCCGTAAAGACGTGCGTAGCTTGTCCCCACAAGATCTTTCCCAGTTAGCCTAAAGGTTAAACTTGACAAGCAACCCTAGAGCAGGGTAAAAACCCAGGTCGGAGCCCGAACTCCGCTACAATTGGGCTAGATGGGCAGATTTAGTTGTGTTTAATGCGTCCGAAATATACAGCGTAAGTGCCTATGATTAAGTAGTTAACATGGGAAACACTCCTTGATAGAAGCGATTAGAAATAAGTCGATGAAAGCCCTGGAGACTGTTGGACAGCTCTGGGGACGCATTTCAACTCAAAAGCGCCTACTGCTGTTTGGGTTGGTTTCTATTTCCGCCATAGTTACGTTTACCGCCTGGGTGGTTGTTAACCGCACGCAGGCCGTTATAAACCACTCTGTGCAACAGTTTGGACAAGCTTTGGCACAAGCGCTTGCTCGAGGGGGCGCGGAAGCTCTTTCCAATTCAGGCAATCTTGAAGGGCTTAAATACTATGTTCTGACGGAAATGGGGCAGACGCCTGCTATTGCTTACGTCGTCTTTTGCGATCCTTCCGGAAAAATACTTCTAGACAGTCAGGCATTGCCGACCAACAGAGATGAAGATCCAAAAACACAACAGATTTATCCAATCTATCGCCTGACTCGCTGGCAGCAATCTGAGCCGGGAATTTATTCAAGCCCGATTGGATACAGACCGCTTATGAATATTGCTGTGCCTATGCAGCGAAACAATCAACAACTGGGAATTTGTTGGGTGGGACTTGATAGCTATGCATTTACTATCTTAGGCACTCCTAAGGAAACACGGGTATTTCTCGTCTCAATTTTTGGATTGGTGGGATTTTTAGGTGCCCTTTGTCTTGCCGTTAACTACGCACTGATCAACGGCCCATTAACGGCACTTTCGACGGGAGCAAGTCATATTGCCGCCGGGCGCTTTGGTCACCAGATTGAGCCGCAAAGTGCGGGCAAAGAAATTGATCAAGTGGTCAACGCATTTAACTATATGTCCAATAGACTGCAACAATACGACAAGCAAAATCTTGATAGTTTGATGGGAGAGCGGAATAAGTTTATATCCGAACGCAACAAACTTGAGTTGGTACTGATGTCCATTGCCGACGGCGTTGTAGTGTGCGATCGAGACAATAAAGTACAAATTGCAAATACGGCGGCAACGCAGTTGTTTGACAAAGAGGCCAGTGAAATCGTTGGTAAGCCGCTTGTCTTTTGTACGGAAGGTCCTGAGTCACCGCAAATCTGCCAAGTAATTCAAGCATTTACCGACACCGTATCGCCTTGTTCGCTTGAGCCTGTCGTTCAGCAAATTCACCTTGGACAAAGAACGGTTAGACTGCACATAGCGCCACTTACTACTAACCGCGAATTTCTCGGCTCAGTTATGATCATGCAAGACATTACGCGCC
>JAKFVJ010000426.1 GCA_021732245.1 Candidatus Obscuribacterales bacterium
CGTAGGCAGTTGATTGATCATGCGGCGAAATACTGACTGCTTGTCCATACCGATTACACCGTCAGTTGGTCCGCAGCAACCGGCATCAGTTAAATAAGCTGTGCCGCCCGGTAATATTCTTTCATCTGCTGTTTGTACGTGCGTGTGTGTGCCCACAAGCGCTGAAATTTTTCCATCGAGATGCCAACCCATTGCTACCTTTTCAGCAGTGGCTTCAGCATGCATGTCTACAAAAATTACTTTTGCTTCTTTATTCATTTCAGCGATAAGGCGATCTGCCACCACAAAAGGCGAATCCAAAGGCTCCATGAATATCCGTCCTTGAATATTCAAAATGCCAACTTTTATGCCTTTCGCCTCAACAATACAAAATCCTTTTCCCGGAGTTCCTTCAGGGTAATTCGCCGGACGCAATACGTTGTTGTGTTTGTCGATAAAGCTAAAAATTTCTCTTTGATCGAAAGTATGATTACCACCTGTGAACACATTCACACCGGCTTGCCCAAGCTCTTCAATATGCCTTTCCACCACACCAAAACCATGGGCGGCATTTTCCACATTGCAGATAATAAGATCCGGTTTGTTTACAAGTTGATTGAGATATTCAACAACGACCCGCCGTCCTGGCTTGCCGATTACATCCCCCAGAAACAAGATAGTTAGTTTTTTTGATGAGTCCATGAATTGAGAATACCCTACAATTAACTGTATGGCTAGTAAACCAAGAACAGACAAATTTATATCAAGGGCAAGCGCAGTGTGCCTTTCGACCCTTTTTATTGCATTTCAATTTTCCACCCCGGCAATCGGTAAAAAGCCAAAAGCAGGGGCACTTGTGCCGCCACCGCCGCCAATTGTTGTGCCGTCAGGTTTCAATATGAATTTTCCAATGGCCACACCGGTTGAATATTTATCAGAAGATCAACTAAAGACAACCAGGCAAGATGTCGTGACAAGGCTGGAAGCAGCACACTCTGATTTAGTGGAAAAAGAAGAGCGCAATCAGGAATTGGAAAAGCGCGCTAAGCTTTTCCTGTCTCTTATTGAAGAAGGCGTCGTCAGCAAGCGTGAATTGCAGACCGCCGAAAGAGAATCAAAATCAGCCGGACAAGATTTTGCCGGCGCTCAAGAAACAGCCAAAACGCTGGAAGACGAATTAGCTCGAATAGATGCGCAATTGACTCGCCTTTCCAAAAAGAAACAACCGGTTTCGATCAAATCGAATAAAAGCAAAAAACAGTAGTTACAAGACTATAAACATTGTTTTAAACCTTCATACGCACTGGAACTAAGCCTTCTTGCTCTGACTCTTATCGTCAGTGCGAAGCCATTCGCAAGGAGGGACTTATGAGTACAGAAGAAAGAGACCTTGAAGAGAACAAAGGTGGACAACAGGAAGAAGAGTTCAAACCGAAGGATGACAAAGAAGAAAAAGCCATAGACAATTCCGAAATGGGAGACAAAGGAAAAGGAAAGCATTGTACAGAGAATAGTGCAAAAGCTATATTGGCATGCGCGCTTTGAGCAGGAAATCTTTTTCCCTGGTATCAAGGATGCACTGCATGACGAGAAGACTTTTGAAAAAGCCTTGTCGGAAACGGAAGCAATCAAATTGCTGATTGACAAAATTCAGCGCTTGTTTGCCGACTTCGACAAGAAAGAGTACAACCACAGTCTGGACGAGTTACGCAGTCTGATAATGAAGCACGTGGACAATGAAGAAAACTTATTGCCGACACTCAAAGGCTCTGAACTCGACACCACAATGGGCCAACAGTTTGCAGCCAACAAAGAATTAGAACACACGCCGCCCTAGCTAAGCGTCTTAAATTAAGTGCGACTGTATACATTCTTTTCTTGTCCCAGGGCACTTTCGACGGCTTTCTTGAGGCGGCATAAATATTGAAGCGACGGCCAAATAGTCGCCTTCATTTCATCAAGCTCATAGCGTCCAATTACGCCACGCTCATAGAGCCAGCATACTTCTTCCCAGAGGTTAAGCAACTTATCCGGATAGCTTTCTTCCCTAGCAAGCTGTTGATATTCGACTAAATCAAAACGTCTGCGATTCATGGAGCACCTCAACATGGATCCTCGTTTAGTTAGAACGAATATTAAGATGCGGGAATAGTAGACGTTGTTCCCTTTAGACCTTTTCCGGAATATGATGTTGACGATAACCATAGGCAAAATAAATCACCATGCCGGCGGCTAACCAGCCAAAGAATCGCAACCAGGTAATAACCGGCAAGCTAAGCATTAAGACAAAACAAAAGAGTATTCCAAGGATCGGAACTACGGGAACAAAAGGACAAGAGAAGGGACGATGGCGCTCACTGTCTGTCTTTCGCAATACAAGCACTCCGCCACAGACAATAATGAACGCAGCCAGCGTGCCAATATTGGTCAATTCAGCAGCTTGTCCAATGTCCATGAATAAAGCAGTGACACCGACAAAAACACCCGTCAGAATAGTCGGCACAAATGGCGTGCGAAAACGCGGATGCAGCTTACCGAACATTCTCGGCAAAAGTCTATCGCGAGCCATTGCCATAAATATTCTTGGCTGACCAAGTTGAAACACAAGTAGCACTGATGTCATACCGGCAAGTGCACCAAGGGCTACAACCATTTCCGCCCAAGGTTGTCCGGTCTGTGCAAGAGCTGTTGCCACCGGAGCTGCGTCATTGGCATATCTTTGGTAAGGCATAATGCCTGTTAACACAAGTGAAACGGCAGCATACAAAATGGTGCACATGAAAAGACTGCCGAGCATGCCAATGGGCATATCGCGCTGTGGATTTTTGGTTTCTTCAGCTGTTGAACTTACAGCATCAAATCCAATGAAGCTGAAAAACACGATGGCTGCTCCGCCCATAACTCCGGCCAACCCACCTGGAGCAAATGGCACCCAGTTAACAGGTTTTACAAAACCCGCACCGTAACCAACAAAGAAAAGCACGATGCCGACTTTTATGATTACAGCAAGTGTATTTACCCAGGCGCTTTCTTTTATTCCCACTACTAGAAGCCAGGTTATAAATGCCACGATGGCAAATGCCGGCACGTTTATCGCAATTTGATGTCCGAATAAATTCGGCAAATCAAGACTGGAGTAAAGACTTTGTTGGTGAGGCTGATTGGCCATTTGCGCAATTCGCGTCATCGCAGTTGTCGTATCCGTTGTCAGCCATAACGGCAATTTAAGTCCTGTAAATGCATTGAAAAAATGCAAAAAATAGTCCGACCAAGAAACAGCCACAGCAATATTGCCGACCGCATATTCCAGTATCAAATCCCAACCGATAATCCATGCCACCACTTGTCCAAGTGCAGCGTAAGCAAATGTATAAGCTGATCCTGAAACAGGGATAGTGGATGCCAGTTCGGCATAACACAAAGCAGCAAAACCACAGGCAATTGCTGCCAGGATAAATGAAATTACAATGGCAGGTCCGGCAGCAGCACGCCCAATATCCGAGCCAAGAATAAAGTTCATTATTGGTGTGGATAGCCAGTCATGAGTTTGCCCAACACTACCTGCAGCAGCAGTTCCAGTAAGAGCAAAAATTCCTGAGCCTATTGTGGCACCGACACCAAAAGCAATCAGATCAAAAACCGACAAAGTCTTTTTCATCATCCGCTCGGGATGATAAGCCTCGTCAATGAGTGTTTGAGTATTTTTGGTGGCAAATAAGCGCTTGACCATCGCTAAATCCTAACACCAAGTTACCTTTCTATCCGGTGATTTACTTTATTTGCTACAATCAGCCTCTGAATTACTCTTCACCGAGTCACTAC
>JAKFVJ010000106.1 GCA_021732245.1 Candidatus Obscuribacterales bacterium
GCCTTAGTAAGAGTGGTCACCAAAGGGCAAATGTTAACAACTTTTCTCTTTTCATCTCTTAGAAAACTATTATTATTTAGCATGGAAGCTGATTTCACGATTACTTTGTACATACCCTTTAAAATACAGGGTTAAGGTGAACATCAAATCGCCACTGCGCTCATTGAAGCGCCTAAATATTCGCTCTCGGCTTTTACTTCTCTGTTTAGCCGTGGCCACACCGCTTTTAGTCATAAGCGGCTTTACTATACTGCGCGAATATCAGGCTTTAAACAACGAAGCTAAGCAGGCTACGACCTTCCAGGCAGCCATAGCTTCTAGGACTTTGGCGCACTGGATTACGGGGCAAGAAGACGCTTTGAAAGCGCTCGCTAATCTGCCGGCTGTCCGTAAGCTAGCCCCCAACGATGTTTACGGCATTTTGAAGACTGCTGTGCAAGCAGAAAAGAATTGGTACGGCGTGGCTCTCGTGAGTCCCGATGGCAAGCTTATAGCTACGGATAAGCCTGCTAATAAGCCGTGTTTGTCGTACTTAAAAACCGAGCCCTTCTTCCAGAAGACTCTGCGCTTTCAAAAGCCGGTCATGTCCAATTACTCGTATTGCCCGGTTACCGGCAAACCCTCATTGCAAGTAGCAGCACCGGTAATTGACCAGGGCAAAGTAAAAGCCGTGCTGATTGCCTCCGTCCAGCCGCAAGCGGTCTTATCCCTGTTCTCAGGTCTAGGGCAGATTAAAGGCTCGGTGATAGCCGTTGTAGACGCCAATCACAGGGTATTGGCTCGTACTTTGGACAACACGCACTGGGTAGGAAAAGACTTTTCTAAGGCTCGCACTGTAAAAGCTGCAGCTAAACAATACCGAGGTACGCTCGAAGCTATTGGCATAGCCGATCCCGTATCGCGCGCATATGCTTTCGATCACGTGCCGGAGACTATGTGGCTTGTTGTGATTGGTGTGCCCACTCAAGCAATTTACGGACCAGCTCAAGAATGGCTGGCGATGATGCTTCTTTTAACCGGCTGCGGAATTGGTTTGTCGATTGTCTTGGCTTATGCGGCAACCGGTCACTTTACCGGACCAATTTACGCGCTTGTGCGTGAGGCACTGGCAATCGGACGCGGCGATTTGTCCAAGCGAGTCAATGTAAGAAGTGAAGACGAATTAGGTTTGTTAGCGCAGTCGTTTAACCAGATGGCTATTAACTTGGAGTTGAATTCCGAGCACAACCTCATGGTTGAACGTATCTCTGAATCCATTCGACAGTCATTGGATATCAATGAAATTTTGAACATCACAGTTTCCGAGTTGGGTAAGTCTCTCTCGGCAAATAGATGCTGTTTAGCGCTAATCCAAAGCGACAAAGCTGCTGATGAAACAAGTGCCTCGATCAAGACAATTGAATTCGCCTATAGCTGGCACGACGATAAATCAAAAGGCATTCCGCTCACCAACAGATCGCTTGTTGTTACCAAAAACAGCATTCTGAAGCGCATACTCGAACAGGGTTCGGTAATTGCACTCGATGTGCTTGAGCCGCATACTCTTACACCGTTGTTTGAAGGTGGCGCATTCGATCCAATTCCTTACGACTGGCAAGCGATTAAGTCGTTGATTGCTTGTCCTATCACCATGCACAACAAAGTGCTGGGACTTATTTTGGTTCAGCAGTTAGATCAAGTTCGCACCTGGATTGAGCCTGAATTGAAAATGGTGGAAGCAGTTGCCAGACACGTAGCGCTTGCGATGGACCAAGCTCACTTATATGGCATGACCAAGCAATTGGCTGAGCAAGAGCTTCTCGTTAACCACATCGTAAAAGCTGTTCGCTCATCACTTGATTTAGACACAATTCTAACCACCGTCAGCCGTGAGCTCGGTGAAGCAATTGAAGCTGACCGCTGTCAGATTGCCTTGCCTCGCGCCGAAGGTCCGCTTTATGTAAGCCATGAGTTCCACATTGACCAATTAGAGCCAATGAAGGGATTGAACATCTACAGTCAGAAGTTGGACTTCCATCCTGTTGAAACTTACGCTTCGGGGTTGCGCTCATTGCTAGGCATTGATCTCACTTCGCTAAATATTGCTGAGCAAGACGAGATGATTGTTCACGAAACACCTCTGGCAGTAATAACCAACGTTGCTGTTGATGAAAGAGCTAAGCCGTTTGCCGATTTCCTAGCGTTAGTGCAGACAAAATCTTTAATTGCAGCACCGCTTCTAGAAGACAATCGCTTACTTGGCGTATTGATTGTTCACCAGTGTTTAAATCCACGACTCTGGTCCGCCAGTGAGCTATCGCTTGTCGCTGCCGTTGCCGACCAAGTAGCGGTAGCCATTAGTCACGCACGATTGTTTGCGCAAGTGAAGTACCAGTCAATTACTGATGGTCTAACTGGACTCTACAACCATGTCTATTTGAAAAACAGACTCACTGAAGAGTTGCGCAAGGCACAGAGAAAAGATGTGCCGTGTTCGCTTCTCATGCTTGATCTTGACTGGCTGAAGCAGATAAACGACAACTTCGGACACCCAGTTGGCGACAACGCTATTCGTCAAGTTGCTTGGACACTGAAGAATCTTCTTCGTTCCGGCGACACCGCCGCTCGTTATGGCGGTGAGGAATTCTCCGTTATACTTCCGGAAACACCTTTGTCTGAGGCTCACTTAATCGCTGAGCGTCTCTGCCGCCAGGTCAACAATTGCTTTATCCCTGGACTGGGCAAGATATCAGTCTCGGTTGGTTGCGCGACTTATCCAATTCACGCCGACTCGCCTGAATCGCTTATTGATAAAGCCGACAAGGCTCTCTATTCGGCTAAGCGCAACGGGCGCAATCAGGTGGCAATATGGAAAGATGGTGAGGGTGAAGCTCTCTCACAACCACAATCGCCTGTTTCTGTAGCGGACTAACAGTGGCACGACTAGTTTTATTTGATATCGATGGGACGATACTAAGCACGCAAGGCGTAGGCAGGCGTGCGCTTGCACGCGCAGTTTCAGAAGCGTTTGAAATTGCCATTGCCTGCGATCACATGGACTTATCCGGTAAGACAGATCCACAAATATGCCGAGAGATGCTCACGGATTCCGGTTACTCCAATGAAGTAAACGCGGAAAAATTAGCAAAGGCATTTGATATTTACTTGCCCATACTAAAAACGGAAATTGAGTTGTGCAAAGAATTTGCTTTGCTCAAAGGAATTCACGAGTTAATAGATGCCTTGACTAAAACAGGCGACGCCTATTTGGCATTGCTCACGGGCAACATTGAGCCGGGCGCACGCATCAAGCTGGAGCCTTTCAGTCTCAATCAAAGTTTTGCCATTGGTGCTTATGGTTCCGACTCCGCCAATCGCATGGAATTACCAGCGATAGCCAGTAAAAGAGCAACAAAACATTTTGAACGTGCCTTTGAGCCCAAAGAAATTGTCGTTATCGGCGACAGTACTCGCGATGTCACCTGTGCCAAAGGCTTCGGCGCAAAAGCTCTGGCGGTATCAACTGGCAAAACAAGCGTCGCTGAATTGCAGGCAGAAGATCCCGACTTTCTCTTTTCTTCTCTTGAAGACACTGATTCTGTTGTTGAAGCCATCTTCGCCAAATAAAAAAATTCGATAAACTCGCTATAATTGGCAGCTCGTAATAAGGCTGGTTAACTAGGATGCCAGGTGGCAAGTACTGAGCCTAAAACTGCAAAAACAACTAGGGCCTATGTCGGCATGGGTTCTAATGAGGGCGACAGAGTCGGCTATGTGCAACAAGCCATGCAGTTGCTCAAAGACAT
>JAKFVJ010000478.1 GCA_021732245.1 Candidatus Obscuribacterales bacterium
CAAGATAGCCCTCAAAAAATCCGCTGTGGGCAAGACTTCTGTTATAAGACGTGATTGCTTCATCCAATTTGCCGGCACCTTCCTGCGCCAATGCCAGGTCGTAAAAGAAAGTGCCTTGCTGTGGCAAATTATTACCGTAGGTGGCTGAGAAAATTTGCGAGGCTTGCCCTAAATGATCAGCAGCCATGCCATAGTCGCCCACCATATATTCGTTCAAGCCTACGTCATACAACGCATACGCCCTTCCCAGCGTATTTACATCTTGGAAGAACTGTTTACTTGTATCAACTTCCGCAGCTTCTTTTGCAGCAGGTTTTGCAGGCAGGTTTTTCTTTACCCTGCTCGATTTGGTTGAATGCAGTCGCGACCGTCTGGCATAAGCCGGAAAGTTTAGGACATCGACTAAGAGGCTAAAAGCAACAAGGAGAGAAAGGCAGATAATAAATCTGCCTTGGCATGAGCCGAATCTATTTCTCGAACTCCGCACGCTCTTCTGGGCTTACCCCTTTCATGGTCAGGTTGACCCTGCCACGTTCGTCAATTTCGCGCACCTTTACAATTACCTTTTGCCCAACTGAAACCACATCCTCAACCTTTTCCACACGGCGGTTTTCCAGTTGTGATATATGAACCATGCCTTCTTTGCCTGGCAGGATTTCAACGAAGGCGCCCATGGCAATAATTCTCGTCACGTTGCCTTCATATATTCCGCCGGACTCGACACGCTTTACCAGTTTCAAGATCCAGTCACGAGCAGCTTCGCCACCTTCGGCTTCCACTGAACCGATGAGAATTGTGCCGTCATCGGAAATATCGATTGTGGCCCCAGTTTCTTCAATGATTCGGCGAATCATCTTGCCGCCTGGTCCAATTACTGTTCCGATATCATTTGTATCTATATTGATGGTCAGAATTCTTGGTGCCCAGCGTGAGAGTTCAGGACGCGGAGCGTTCAAACAAGACTCCATTTTTTCAATTATATGGATGCGACCTTTGCGGGCTTGCTCAAGAGCAACACGCATAATCTCAAGCGAAATGCCTTCAATTTTGATGTCCATCTGCAGGGCGGTAATACCATCTTTGCTGCCTGTGACTTTGAAATCCATGTCGCCCAAGAAATCTTCCAGACCTTGGATGTCCGACAAGATAGCGAAGCGATCGCCTTCCAAAATGAGCCCCATAGCGATGCCGCCTACAATTGCCTTAATAGGCACACCGGCATCCATCAAACACATGGTCGAACCACAGGTAGAAGCCATCGATGTTGAACCATTAGATTCAAGCACTTCAGACACTACGCGCATAACATAAGGAAACTCTTCCTTCGGTGGCAAAACCGGAATTAGAGCACGCTCTGCTAATGCACCGTGACCAATTTCACGACGTCCCGGTCCACGGCTTGGCTTTACTTCGCCAACAGAGAAACCAGGGAAATTGTAGTGGTGCATGTAAGTCTTTTCTTTTTGCGGATCAATTGCATCCAGCTTCTGCGCATCACCACCTGTACCCAAAGTAGCAATAGAGAGAACTTGCGTTGTGCCACGGGTAAAGAGACCCGAGCCGTGAGCTCTCGGCAAAATACCTGCATCAACTGTAATTGGACGAATTTCGTCACAACGTCTGCCGTCTGCACGAACACCGGAATCAAGAACTTGTGCGCGCATCAAATCGGCTTCCTTAAGCTCAAGATACTCGCCTAAGTGCTTCTCTGCGAACTTTCTGAATTCGTCATCTTCCGGCAATTGTTCAATAGATTCCTCAACGGCAGCTTCTGCTTCATCAAGCAATCTCTGACGTGTGGCTTTATCCTTGACTCCGTTCATTGAAGCTAACAGCTTGTCGGTTGCTTTTTCAGCAATCAAATTCGCCAGTCTTTCATTCTTCTCAGGAGCAACGAATTCCTTTTTCTGAACGCCTAGTTCGGAAACAAATTGTTTTTGTGCTTCGCACTGTTTTTTGATTTGCTGGTGAGCATAATCAATTGCAGCAAGAATGTCCTTTTCAGAAACCAAATCACAACCAGCTTCAACCATCATGATGGAAGATTCAGTACCGGCAACAACTAGGTCGATGTCCGACTCTTCCATTTGTGAATAAGTCGGGTTAGCAATCATTTTGCCGGCAATGCGTCCAACACGCACAGCACCAATTGGTCCGGAGAAAGGCAAACCAGCTACTCCAAGAGCAAAAGATGCGCCGAGCATGGCCAATGTATCCGGCTGATTTTCACCATCGCAAGACATGCATGTTGCTACTATCTGCACATCTTGTCTATAGCCCTCTTTAAAGAGAGGTCTAATTGGTCTGTCGATTAAACGGCTAATCAAAATCGCCTTGTCTGACGGCTTTGCTTCACGTCTGCCGAAACTTCCGGGCACTCGTCCTACGGCATAAAGCTTCTCTTCGTAGTCAACCAATAATGGGAAGTAATCAATTCCTTCTCTTACGTTTCTAGATTCTGTGCAAGAAACCAAAACAAAAGTTCCGTCGCATATAACTTCGACGGCGCCGCTTGCTTGCTTAGCCAAGCGACCTGTTCTAATTGTTACTTCCTTACCATCTATTTGTAGGCTTATCTCTTTTACGCCTTGTTTCAATTCCGTTTGCACGATCTTCTTCCTTTATTTCTTTCATCTGACTAACTTATATAACGCTCCGATTTCGCTTTCGCTACATCTTCGCTTGCCGTCCGGCTTGTCCTTGTTCGCTTCGCTGCAGCCGGCTCCTCGCCGCCTTTGCTTCGCTTGCTAGATCTAAGCCTCAGTAGACCGCAAAGGCCTTACTTGGCAAAACTAAAAAAGAAGGCAGGAAAACCTGCCTTCTTGAAATTACCTTCTTAAACCAAGCTTCTCAATTATTGCGTGGTAGCGCTCTGGACTTTCGTGGTTCAGGTAACGCAATAGTCTGCGTCTTTTACCAACCATCATCAGCAGCCCACGGCGGCTATGGAAGTCCTTACTATGTGTACGCAAATGCTCGGTCAATTGATTGATGCGTTCGGTCAAAAGGGCAATTTGCACTTCCGGCGAACCTGTGTCTTTCGCATGTATTCTGTGCGACTCGACGACTTCTACTTTCTTTTCTGCAACTAGTGGCATGTCTTTTCTATATCCGTTTGAGTATTTATCAATTACTTGGTTTGACCGTTAATGATAACACAGATCCTAGGCTGGACGAGCCTTTGCGGTGACTGACAACCTTTATTTAGCTTAGTTTTTGTATACCTTGGGATCCCTGATTTATAGGCAACCCGCAAATTAAGGCCAATAAGCCGTTTTGGGCTTTGCCCATCTTGTCAGGAAATAGAAAAAGCTGCCCCGAAAGGCAGCTTTTCGCTACAAATTCCGTTACTTGAACGAAAATTAGGACTTTTGAAGCTCAGGCTTCCACTCGTCAAGAATTGCGCCTTCAATTGGGCAAACCGACAAACAGGCTCCGCAATCAATGCAGGTTGAGTCATCAATATAGGTGAACTTTGTGCCCTTAGTATTGGTCTTGCCTTCGGCCCAATGAATGCACTCTACCGGACATACTGGAATGCAATCGCCAACGCCTTCGCAAATATCGGCAACAATGGTATAGGACATCTCGAACTCCTCATTTAACTAGTAACTTTTGAACTTTTTTCTAAGTGATATTTTCTACTAAATCACTTTCAGTTTCATCGGTCGACACTGTTCAAACTGAATCTCTTAATTCTTAACATATTTACGGCGTAAAACATAGATGATCCAACTAGATTTAGAATTGCTCTGAGAATCAGATACATAGAGGCTTTTA
>JAKFVJ010000367.1 GCA_021732245.1 Candidatus Obscuribacterales bacterium
CAGCATGGGAAGTGCCATGATGACGTTACTTTTCAGTGATGCCGTTTACGCTTGAGACAATTGGCGAGCGACTTCTACAAGTGTGCGCACGCCGTAACCAGTCGCCATCTGCTGCTTCATCGAGACATTGGCGATATCCATGTGAACGGCTGGTGTTTCACGTGCAAATGTGAGAACGAATGTTGCTGCCGTTGATGCACCGCCGCCAAATCCGCCGCCTGAGTTTTTCAAATCGGCCATTGGTGTTTCGTTTGCTTTTTCGAAACCGTCGAAACAGGGCAATTGCCAAGATCTTTCACCTGTTGCTTTTCCTGCTTTCAATACCAGGTCTGTTAGTTCCTCGTTGTTGCCGAAAACACCGGCAATGTCCGGACCAAGCGCGTAGAAAATTGCTCCGGTCAGTGTGGCGATGTCGACAATGTGTGTGGCACCATTGAGTCTTGCGAATTCAATTCCGTCAGCTAATGTCATGCGTCCTTCGGCGTCAGTGTTGTCGATTTCGATCGAACGACCCTGCATGCTTGTGACAATATCGCCCGGTTTGGTTGCCTTGCTGCTGATCATGTTTGGTGTTGCAGCTAAAATGGCTTGGACGGCAATGGGTAGCTTGAGGGCGGCTATTACCTTTATTGCTCCCAACACTGCTGCGCCACCAGCCATGTCACCTTTCATATCGCGCATGCTCGAACTGGGCTTGACGTTGAGTCCGCCTGAATCAAATGTAATTGACTTGCCAATCTCGGCCAGCTTGATACCGGGTCTGGCATCTTTTGGAGTGTAATTGAGTGTGATCAATGCAGGTGGCTCAATGTCTGCTGAGCCTTTGGCTACAGAGAGAAAAGCACCTGCTTTCATGCTCTCGAGTTCTGTTTGTGCGTAGACGCGCAGTTCGATTGCGCCGTCGGAAGCATCAGCTATTTCTCGTGCCTGGTCAATCAGAGCTTGTGGAGTCATGTTGCCTGCCGGCTCATTTACCAAATTCTTAGCCAGGTTGACAGCTTCTCCAATTGTGGCTCCAGCCTGTAGTCCATTCTCCAAAGCTTGCAGGTCATCGAATGTGCTGATGCAAACATCTACTCGCTCAAACTTCGGACTTGGTTTGTAGCCGCCCAGTTCAGTTTTGCGGTGGTTTAGTTCGTAGTTGATGACAGTTGCAGTTTCGGCGACTAGACGGCCAAATTCATATGCCGAGATAGATGGAGCTTCGCCTCTGAAGAAATCGAAGGAAAGAAATAGCTGCTGCGCTTTTTCTTTTTTGGCTTTATTGAAAGCGGCTACAAGTGCTTTTTTCAACGACTCACTGTTCAGTTTTTTTGTATCACCAAGTCCGACGAGCATAACTCTCTTGCTGATTGCAGTTCTTGGCTCTGTGAAGTGTAAGCTTGTATGACCAAGTTTTGCTTCAAAGCCGATAAGTGCTGCTTCTTCTTCGTGCCGAACTTGTTTGGTTGGCGAAAGGAATTTCAGGTTTTTCGGTTGGAAGCTGCTTTGGTCGTAACCGATGAGTTGGATGTCGTAATTCGTGCTGAAGGCGCGCGGGACGCTAAAAGTAATTTGACTCATAAGTGTTCTCCGTTTAAGACGCGTCATTCTGAGAACATCTTTTTGTCATTCTGAGCGAAGTTGCAAAGCAACGTAGCGAAGAATCTACCGCGGGTTTACTTGGTTCAAGTTGATCGACTCGAACTAACTACAGCAACGGCAGATTCTTCGGCTAGCGCCTCAGAATGACAAAATGGGAATGCGTGTCAGAAAGACAATGGGTGAATGTGTTAGCGTTGGTCGCTGATGATGCCTTGAGCTACGCGCTCGGCAAGAGCAGCAATGGTGTAACTAGGGTTTCGTCCGATTGCTTGCGGAATGATTGATCCGTCAGCTACATAGAGTCCTGGATAACCAAAGACTCTGCCAAAAGCGTCGACGACACCTTTGTCCGGACTGTCGGCCATGACCGCACCACCGAGTGGGTGATAGGTCAGCGGCATGTCGAACAGCGAAAGCACGTTTGGTTTGTGTTCGCGGCCCATTGCATTGGCTAGTTCAGCCATTGCTTGGTGTTGAGCCTTAATCACGGGCTCGTTGTTGATTCCGCCTGGCCAGTTGAGACTGAGCATTCCTAGCGGATTGAGAGACATTTTGCCTATCGCTCTGTCGACACCAACGCCGACAAAAACAAGCAAATCTTTTTCGTGTTTGGCAATTTCGGCAGGAGTCACTTTGACACCGGTTAATGCTTTTAGAAAAGCAATGCCACGCTCAGGAGTGCTTGTGCCGACCATGCCGGCAGACCATGTAGGTCCGGCGTGATCTTCGATGACGAAGTCTTTGTACTTGATCATCGAGACAATAGCCGGGCCGTCATTGATTTCAATTAGATTGCGCGGAGTGTTTTTCTTGAGTGCACCATCAAGCGCATTGCCGTTGGCGCTAAAGCGTTGTCCGAGCATATTTGAAATCTTGGGCAAATGCTTTTTCTTCTTGCTGGTGAGCAAGAGTTTAAGCGTGCCCATTGTGCCTGCAGCAACAACGACGATGTCGGCGTCGAGGAAAGACTTTTCCACAACGCGTCCTTCTTCATCGAAGTGCTTGTAGTGAACACGATATTTTCCATTGTCCAGATGTTCAACTGTAGTGACGGAATGCAGCGGTCTTACTTCAGCGCCAAGCGCTTCGGCTGCTGCAATGTAAGTCATGTCCGCTGAGTTCTTGGCGTTTTGTGGACATCCTGCCGGGCAGATGCCGCAAAAAGTACAGCCTTTCTGGAATGTTTTTCCAAATCCACTTGGAGTTATCTGCGATGGATCTGAGAAATTGATAGCTAGATCAACAGGCTCGCACGCTAGTCCAAGCGCGTTAGCAGCGTTTTCAAAATGTGTGGCGCGTCTGACTGTTCGTCCGAATGCATCAACCTTGCCGGAAACCCCTGGAGATTTAGACGGTCTCATGAATTGCAGCGGCAATTGATAAAACGGCTCAAGAGTTTTCCAGGAAGTTCCAGTAGGCCAATGCTCAGAGTCAAACAGGTCCGGAGGTGGAGTTGCCACAACGTTGTCCCAAATTAGTGAGCCGCCACCGACACCTGATGCCATGATTGTTTGCAATCCAGGCATTTGGTGGATCTGATAGAGTCCCAACCGTTGACGGAAGGGATTCCAAAACTGCTTGCCCCAGAAAAAGTCTCGGTCACCCAATTTTGGAAATGGTTTGGATCCCTCGGGTGCAAATTCGGCAGGCATGTTTTCGCCGCGCCATCTTTTACCCCGTTCAAAAGCGATTACCTGGATGCCGGCCATGGACAGTCGCAATGCAGCGACGCCACCAGCCCAACCCGTGCCAAGCACGGCAGCGATTTTTTTCATATAAAACTCCTTGGCACAAACTTGTGCATGTGTTCGTGCCTGAAGCCTTTGTGCTCCGGCTAAGACCTGGCGAACTCGGTCGCGTGCATGTGGTCTTGCTTAGCTAGGCTTATGTGTGTGTAAAGGCAGAACACCAACCGGTGCTCCGCAAGTCACGTCATTCTGAGGAACGTATGTGACGAAGAATCTCACTGCTTAAGTTACGAGATTCTTCGCCCCGACGACACATTTAGTGTCGTCTCCTTGCTCAGAATGACGGAATTGGTTCTTAGAACTTGAAAGAAAGTGACAGTGTTTCGGGAATTACCTGTGGAATTGATATTTAATAGCCAGACTCCAAACTAAACAATTTGAAGTTCTATTGGCAATGTATTTAAAAGTGCTTTGGCCTTAAACTTTTAGATG
>JAKFVJ010000366.1 GCA_021732245.1 Candidatus Obscuribacterales bacterium
ACACCTTTGTCGTCCTTATACGAGGCTAGAAAAAAGCCTCTCAACTTATCGTCGAATTTTCCGCTGAAGGACAAATCAAGTTCATATGTTCCGGGTACAAGTATTTCAGCTGCGATGAGTTTTACTTGCTCGGCAGAAGGCGACGGTACTATCTCTACCGCTATAGACTTTATCTCTTTTGCTTTGCGATGCTCGTGGAACTCTTTTGATTTACGAATAATGGTGGCACTTTTGATATTTAGACCAGCCGAGTTGAGAATAATTTCGCGCCTGGAATCAAGCACATGAACCTGAATCTTTTCAGAACCTGAAAAAAATCCACCTACTAAATCAGGCTCAATAGCCAACTTGTAATTATTCGGCACAACACTTTTTGATAGTCTTGTCGTTTGCGCCTGTGTTGTTGTTACTGCTTGTGCATTGTCTGCACCGACAACAACCAGAGACGCAACACTTATGACTATGGTCAGCGCAGTTGCGATTGCTTTGTACATGCCAAGACTCTCCTTACAAGTGCTCACTAGAGACCGCCGAAGTAAGTATTCTACTATGCTGTATGCTTTGTAGGGGCGCATTGCATGTGCCCGCAAGCGCATCCCTACATTCATAGTGGTATATGAGCACGGTTGCAAAAGGCAAATGTCATGTCAAAAGCATTGAGGCGCTAAGCCTCTTTGATGCAGAGCGTGGCAAAGAGATTCAGGCACGTATTTACTACCCGGAAGAAGGAACGAATTTTCCGGGTATAGTCTTTTCCCATGGCGCTGGTGCCTCGCGCAACGAATATCTAGCACTAACACATGCTTGGGCAAGCCACGGCTTTGTTGTCATTCAACCAACTCACGAAGACTCCATTCTGCTCAAGGAAAGCCTCGGTCAAGCCTCAAATTTGCCTGCCATTATTGCGGCAGCCAGAACCGACTATAAAGGATGGATAAGCCGATGCCGCGATTTATCCTTTTCAATTGACGCCTTGGCTAAGTTCAATGCAGAACATCCACTTTTAAAAGGCAAAATTGACACAGCGAAGATTGGAATAGCCGGACATTCTTATGGGGCATATACTGCCATGCTTTTAGCCGGCGCAACACTCACACCTATCGATAATTATCCCTTCGGCAGGCTGGTCGACGAGCGCATTAGTTGCGCATTGATATTGTCGCCACCTGGCAGCGGGCAGCAAGGCTTGACGAAAGAATCGTTTAAGACGCTTAGGCTACCTTCCATGTTCATGACCGGATCGAGAGATAAGGGACTAAGTGGACAGCCCGCTGAATGGCGAACAGAACCGTTCAACTTATGTGCGCCCGGAGACAAATATCTTGTCTTTATAGAGGGAGCCACACACTTTACTTTTGCTGCCGGAAGGGCAACTTTGGTAACGAGTACTCCGGGACACAGTGCAACCATATCAGGTGGCACTCACTATCCGCCAAAACTAGTAAGCAAGTTCGATCAACGGGCTATTTTGGGTCATATCAAGCATTCCAGTTGTGCTTTTTGGGCTGCGTATCTGAACAAAGATGCCGCTGCTAGAGCCTATCTTCAGTCAAACAAGCTTTACGAGGAAAGCCACCAACTGGCTAGAATCCAGTCTCGATAAGGCTTTTCGCAGCTTCGTTATTAATATTAATTCCGGGCTTTATACCAAAAGTCGCTAACTAAGCGGTATAGCGGATTCTTGGCAACAGTGTTAAGATATATGAAGAGAGCTAAATGCTCTTGAACAGTGAATCCCATACAAGGTAGCCTTCTTAAAAAGGGCAACAAAGTAAATGAAAAACATCGACCTCATTGCCACAGTTCTCTTGGTAGTAGCCGGCCTAAATATGGGCATGGTTACCTTCTTCAACTACGATATGCTCGCGCAGCTCGTAGGAACAAGCGGAACCATGCATCAGGTCCTCGCTGGCGCAGTAGGGTTATCAGCACTCTATTACGTCGTCAACTGGGCCAAGGCCAAATTCTGCAAGAGCAGCTAGTCAACGAATAAAAATCGAAAAAGGTAAAGCAATGGTGCTGCCAAAAGCAGCACCCACGCCCGTAGCCATTTGCCTCGTCCTGTGTCAGAATCATTGACACGAGATTTCTCATAGGACGACATTCTCATGGGCAAAAGGCACCGAGTTCCACACAAACTCAACTCGGATTTGGAAGGACGCATAGATCCTGGTGCTCCACCTGGAACGCTAACGCAAGATCCTCACGCTGTAGAAACCAAAATTGATGTTATCGCTTACGGACCGGATCAGTTCTTAGAGCAAGAACTTGACGATCTATCAATTATCGCCAATCTATTAAACGATTACCCGGTTGTCTGGATTAATGTTGACGGACTGTCTGCCATTGACAAGATTCAAGAAATTGCCCATATGTTTCAACTGCATCCACTGGCAGTTGAGGATGTGGTTAATTGCCAGCAACGACCTAAAGTTGAAATCTATGGCAAGAGCCAATTCATCGTCACAAGAATGATTAGTCTAAACGCTCATTTGCAAATTGAACAACTGAGCATGTTCCTTGGCAAGAACTACATCATAAGCTTTCAGGAAATTCCAGGCGATTGCCTAAACCCTCTGCGCGATAGATTGCGCAAGGGATATGGACACATGCGCAGCCAGGGCACAGATCAACTAGCTTACGGAATTTTGGATGCTGTAGTTGACGGTTATTTCCCAGTGCTTGAGACTTACGGCGAACGCCTGGAAGATCTTGAAGATGAGATCTTAAGCAATCCCAGCCGGCACACCATTAATCTAATGCACGATCTCAAACGCAACTTATTGCTGATTCGTCGAGCAGTTTGGCCGATGCGCGAGACTATAAATGAACTAATTCGCGACGAGTCTCCTTTAATAACAAGCGATACACGCGTCTATTTGCGCGACACCTATGACCACGTAGTGCGGGTCATGGACTTTATCGAGACCTATAGAGAACTTTGCTCTGACTTAATGGATGTCTATTTATCCAGCGTAAGTAATCGCACAAACGAAGTAATGAAGGTATTAACCATCATTGCCACTATTTTCATACCACCCACATTTATCGCCGGTATTTATGGAATGAACTTTCATACGGAAACTTCGCCATGGAATATGCCGGAGTTGAGTTGGTATTTCGGTTATCCGTTTTCTCTGCTCTTGATGTTTCTAGTTACCGTTGCCATGCTTACTTATCTTGTTAAGCGCGGCTGGCTTGGTCAAGCAATCAAAGCACCAATGGAAGAGGCAAAAGAAAAAGACATTCACCCCGAACATAGAGCGTGACCGAAACTATGATCACAGATAAAGATCCTATTGTGGTTGAAAAATATAATTCAGAATGGCCACGACAATACGAATCGGAAGCTGAGCTACTTAGAAAAGCACTCGGTAAAACAATTGTCGACATACAGCACATAGGTAGCACGGCCGTTCCCGGACTTGCGGCTAATCCCATTATAGATTTTCAAATAGCCGTTAGCGGTTCAACTACCAGCAAAGATTACGTTGCAGAACTTTCAAGCCTTGGATATGAAAAGGCATTGGACGAACAGAACTCTCCCAACTTCTACTGCAAGGGTGCGACAAACAAACACACACATCATTTGTACATCGTCGAAGATGGTAGCGACGAAGAGGCAAGAAGGGTAGTATTGAGAGACTATTTGCGCAAAAACGAACGTGGCGCAAAAGAATACGAAGCACTAAAAATTGCAATGGCGGAGAAATTCAAAGAAGACCGCAGTGCTTATGTCGATGCCAAAACAGCATTCATTACAC
>JAKFVJ010000151.1 GCA_021732245.1 Candidatus Obscuribacterales bacterium
AATCCGAGCGAATCATAACCAGACGGTCGCCGGCAGCCATTTGCTTGCTCGTGGAAATGACTCCAGCGGCAATACAGCGCAAGTCGTTGATGCCTAGCCAATCAATGACGCCATAACCGACGGTCGCCGTGCCTGGATCGATACCCATGATTCGCATACGAGATGTAACCCATCGAATGTATGGCATTAGTTTACACCACTTGATAACCAACTTTGCCCATACTTAAGCCAGACCAAAAATGCTAAGCTTGGGGGACTTCGCCCTTTATATAGATAGCGGTCATGCCTGCCTTGATTCAACAATCAGAGCCAATTGCAAACAGCGAACAAGACTACAACGAAGGGTCGGCGCAGGGGTTTCTTACGCGCTATGGGCTTTTAGAAAAATGGCCTATTGCCTTCGGCTTTGGCGCCATTTTTGGTCTGTCGACGCCTGGCTTCGATGTTTGGTTTCTCGCTTGGGTCGGACTTGTGCCCTTGCTTTTGCTCATTCAAGGCTGCAGACAAAAACGTGAGGCAGCAATTGTCGGCTTTAGTTTCGGCATGGGTTATTACTTAACTGCCATGCGCTGGTTTCTAGGACTGCATCCTTTAAATTGGCTCTCTCTCAATGATTTGCTTTCAGTGCAAGCAGCTGCTGCTGTCTGGATAATTGCAGCTGCACACCAAGCACTGCTAATTACAGCTTTTGCCTTTTGTGTATTTACAATCCCCATGCGCGCAAGTTTCTTGCCCTATCACCTGCGCCCCTACTATCCATATCTTTTGTCAGTGCCGGTGCTGTGGATCTTTTTCATGTGGGTGGTCGGACATTTAGAAGCCTATTTGGGAACACCGGTTGTAGAAGTTGCGTACAGTCAGTTTCAACAATTGGAACTAATCCAAATTTGCAAATTGGGTGGCAGCCAACTCCTTGATTTCCTAATTGTCTTAACCAACTGCGCAATTGCACTTTTGATCATGGAATACACCAGGCTCGTGCCAAAACTTGGCCAGCGTATCGACAGACTGGCACCACGCGGCGGCGCCATTTTCGATTTGGTCTTAATTGTCACAGCAATTGCGATTGCTTTTTCCTGGGGCAGAAGTGAACTTGTCCGCTCGACCGACAGCACGCGCCTAGCATCAAGTGCTGCCAGTGAATACACGCCATCAGTCATAACTTGTGCATTGCAAGGCAATTTAAATATTGAAGATGAACGCATGGGCACGACAACGCCGGAAGGTGTAGCTCAACGTTATGCAGATCTGGCTCATGGCATTGGTGCCGGCTTGGTAGTGTTACCCGAAGGCGTTATCACGCCAACACAAGCACGCCAGGGAATGCTCGCCGCCAAATTATTCGATGTAGCCAAATACGAGAAGAAAGAAGTCATAACAGGTAGCGTTGAAGCGATAAAAGACAGTTATGTAAATGGTGTCCGCGTAATTTCGACAGACAAGAACACCTTGCAGTCAAGCCTCTATGTCAAACGGCGCCTGGTACCATTTGGAGAGTTTTATCCGCAAACACCTCTGGATGCATTGATTCCAAGCCAAGTCAAAAATCTAATGCTCGGTCATCAAGGCGGATTCGTGGCAGCACAAAAACTGCAGCTTCTAAATTCTCTCTGGGGCAAAATCGGTGCATCAATTTGCGTGGAAGTAATTTATCCCAAACTAATTGCTAATGAAGTTAGATCGGGAGCAAGTTTGTTGGTAAATGTCTCCAACCTTGCCTGGTTCCACAATTCGCCATTAAACAAACAAATACTTGCCGCAGCCGTTATGCGCTCCGTAGAAAACGGCAGATACATGGTGCTTGCCACAAACACCGGCATATCGGCAATTATTGATCCGGCAGGAGTTATCACTACTCAATCATTTGCCGGCAAAAAGGGCATTATTTTAAATCCAGTCCGCTTCCTGTACAACAATACCCCTTTCAGCAAAATGTGGTGGCTATGACCAGAAATATGCTCAAGTTTTCCGTTCTCTCTTTGACTATCTGTACCGTAATGGGACTTTCAGTCAGCTTTGCCAACGGAAAGGCGAAAATGCCGATGGTGGACATTGCCGGCAAAGCAAAAGTAACTCTTGAAGTTGCCGACACAGAGCCAAAAATTACGCGTGGCTTGATGTACAGAACATCACTGGCACCTGATGCTGGGATGGTATTTCTCTTTCGCCCCAATCGCGAAGTCAACTTCTGGATGTATCACACGTTAATTCCGCTAGACATGCTCTTTGTACATAACGGCAAAGTTGTGAAGCTAATTGCCGACGTGCAACCTTGCAAATCGGAAAACCCCAGCGACTGCGCAACTTATCCAGGCGGACGTGGTGTATTTGTCTCAGAAGTCATTGAACTTGCTGCCGGTTACGCCAAGCAACACGATTTAAAAGAAGGCGACACCATTACCTTCAACTTGCCGTAGGCGAGATGGCCGCTATGGACTCTACAAAAAGCGTCTATCACTCGACAGCCAAAATTGGCTCACAGACTCAATCTGCAATTGTAGCCTCGGTTGTATTCGCTGTCATTGCAACTATTATCAACGCACTCATTCAGGCTTATTTTCCTGGCGAAGGCTTTTCTGAGAAGTCCGCAATCCTACACGTCGCCAGCAACATTGCGAAAATTATGACGTTAATTTTGACGGTGATCGCCCTAGCTGACTTTGCAATTTGGGCTTCTAGGGGATTGAATAATTTGCCAGCGCTTAATGCTTGTGGTTCAAAGTATAAAGGTTGGTATTCCTGGTCAATCTTTGTCCCCATTCTGAAACTTTTCTTGCCAATACTAATTTTGCAGGACATTTGGAAAGGCAGCGACCCGGAGAATTCAGACAAGGATAACTGGAAGTCAGCTCCCACTAGCAAGCTCATATATGTAGCGTGGATCAGCTGGATTGCTGCTAATGTGTTTCCAGCTTTGTCTAAATCGGTCCCTTACACGTCCATAATCGGGGTTGGAGTATACATTTTAGCTTGCGTACTTTCAATTCAACTCATCAGCAAGATATCGACTCGACAAGAAGCCAAATTCAATCTATTGCGCAATTCGAAATAATCGCCAAGTATTCCGGCATTTATTATAATAAATGCCGGAATACTTGGCGATTCAGACAGGCGCTTCTACTTTACAGGTCAGCTCTCACCAGCTTCAAACGTTTTGCCAGCATCATGGGCTCTTCCAGGCGGAAAGCCAAGCATATGCCCAGGTAGGATACTAGAGCGCAGACTCCGGCAATGGATAAGCGTATAAGCAAGCCGAACCAACTTCCGGCAAGGAATTCCTGCGGAATCAAAGTCAGTGAGAACCAGGCCGCTGCGCCACAGCCGGCGGAAGCTAATAGCATTACGATAACAGGCTGAATTAATTGCATGGTGCCTACATGCCCAATTTTCTTGCGTAATAGCCAGCTAAGCATAATGAAGTTGAACACTGTTGTTAGTGTCGTGGACAAGGCAATACCTGCTAAGCCCATTGGTCCTATTAAGGCCCAGTTGATCAGCAGGTGAACAAAGATGGCCATAAGTCCTACGTGATAAGGCGTTTTTGAATCATGATGCGCATAAAACACTCGCGTCATCAAGTCGCGGGCAACATAGAAGAAAATTGAAGGCACCAAATAGATAAGGGCGATTGTTACTAGCTCAGTGGATTCACGACTGAAGTGACCGCGCTGGAAAAGCAGTTGAATAATTGGTTCAGGAATTGCTAAAAGCAATGCTGCTGCCGGTAGAGCCAAGAACCACAAGAAC
>JAKFVJ010000220.1 GCA_021732245.1 Candidatus Obscuribacterales bacterium
CAAATATATGAATGGCTGCTGTTCGTAAACAATTGCTTTGTATTCGTTGCAATATTCGTGTCTTTTGGTCTCATCGAATGTTGTGGCCATCTTGTCGAAAAGCTCGTCTATTTTTGCTTCCCAGGCTCTTCTGTCCGGCACAATGACTTTGCCCGTGCTGTCCGGCTTGCGCTGGTCAAACATATGCAAGCGTCCATCAGATTTCCAGACGTTGGCTCCATCGTATGGCTCAATACGTGGACCGGTGAGTCCCATGACGATTGCTTCCCAGTCCAATGAATGATCAGCTTTGCTTATAAGGATATTGAAATCAATGGGTTGATAGTTGACCTTGATGCCAAGCTTTTTTAACTCGTCCATGATGATGATACAGACCGCATCGCGAATGATATTGCCTGAATTAGTCAGAAGTGAAAATTCAACTCTGTGTCCATCAGCGTCGTAAAGCCCATCTGCTTTTTTGACAAAACCGCCCTGCATGAGCAAGTTAGCAGCCAAATCTAAGTCTTGCGGGTATTGTTTGAGATCTTTATTGAGAAATGGCGACGCTTCAGATTCGGCGGTGTAAAGAGGAAGTCCTACGCCGCGCAGCACGTTGTTAACTATGCGCTGGCGGTTTAGTGCGTGATTAACTGCTTGGCGGAAATTGAGATTGTTGAACCATTTCTGTTTAATGGGATCAACATAGTATTTTCCAGATTCCGGATCTTTCCGTCTGTTCATGTTGAACATGATGAACATCGTGCCGTCGTCCGGTCCTAATCCGTGCATTGTAAAATTGCCGGTTTTCTCGCGCTGTTTCATTAATGCCGCATCCGGTCCTTTGACGGAGCGAATATCCAGCAAATCTAATTCACCTGCGTAGAATTTCAAAATTTGTGTATTTTGGTCAGGCACAATGGCGTAGACGAATTTATCGAGGTAAGGAAGTCTTGTTCCTTCCTTATCAACCATGCCGTATTTCTCGTTGCGTAAGAATTCCGCTCTTTGTCCAGGAACATAGCGCAGTAGTTTAAAGCGGCCACTGGTGACAAGAGATTTTGGATCGCAGTTAACATCCCAGAATGACTGGAATTCCTTCATGTTTTTCTTAGTAATTGGCTCGACTATGTGTTTGGGGCCAATTGGTACACCGGCCAAGCTATTTAAGAAAGGCACGAATGGTACATCAGTGTGGATCTTAACTGTCAGGTCGTCTACTTTTGTCGTGGTTGGAAATTTTCCGTAAACGGATAAGACATCGCGTCTGCTGCTGTTGCCGAAGCCTTTGCCAATTAGAGTATTCATCGTAAAGACAACATCATCGGCAGTAATAGGTTTGCCGTCGGACCAAGTAAGCCCTTTGCGCAGGGTGATTACATAGTCTTTTTTGTCCGGACTTATCTCAATTGATTTGGCTAAGCGACCGTAAGGCTTTCCTGTCCAGGCATCGGTGTCGACCAAGTGCTCAAACATGAGATAGCCGATACCGTCACTTTCTACATCGGATGCAGCCCAGGGATTAAAGGTCTTGGGTCCGGAACCGAATGTCGATACTGTAAAAGTACCGCCGCGTTTTCCAGTATCACCGCGTGACTGCCACAACTCTTCGCCTTCTGAGTTTGTAACCAGTTTAAACGGACCGGGGTCCGGATATTTTGTCTCGGACGCCGAAGGTATGGAGCTTGATGACGATACTTCCTTTTTGCTTGCCGTTGAGCAAGCAGTTAGAAGCACAGCTGAGGCGCAGCATAAAGCGAGGACTTGTCTCACTTCTTATAGATTTCCTCAAGGTTGTGCAGACCGTCGCTTGTCTGCGTCAGTGGTGTTGGATCATAGTTGCCTAGAGTATTCCGGGCCGCCATTATATTCATTGGGCTAACCAAATAAATAAATGGCACTTCGTCGTAGACGACCTTTTGTGCTTCCTGGTAATAACCTTTGCGCGTTGCCTTATCCATGGTCGTGGCGCCCAAGCTGTAAAGCTCGTCTATCCGTTTTTCCCATGGGCGGGCATCAGTTACGGTCACTGTTCCTTTCTCATCTGCTTTGCGCAAATCGAATAAATGTAATCTACCGTCTGATTTCCAGACGTTGCCGCCATTGTTTGGCTCAAGAGGATCGCCACCACCGAAGCCCAACATGCAGGCATCCCAGTCAAGCGAGCTTTCAACGCGGTCGCCTAGCGTATGGAAGTTGATCAGCTGCAGATTGACCTTCATGCCTAATTTTTTGAGGTCGTCTGCGATCATCGCGCCAACTGCTTCGTTGTAACTACTACCGGAACCGGCAATCAAAGTAAATTCAACTTTGTGTCCGGCTGAATCATATAGAAAACCATCATCATGTTTTTTGAACCCGGATTTTTCCAGCAATGATTTGGAATAATCCAAGTCGGCTGGAAAGCCTTTTAGATTGCTATTGAAAAACAAACTTGCCGACGATTCTGATGTATATAAAGGAAAACCGACCCCTTTTAAATAATTCGCCACCATGTTTTGACGATTGAGTGCATGGTTAACTGCCTGACGGAAATTAGTATCATTGAACCAGGCAGACTTGTAGGTAGGAACATAGGGCTTGTTTGTCTTGGGGTTATTTCTGCGGTTCATGTTGAACATAATGAACGATGTTGCCAGATCCGGACCGAGGTTGTAGAGCTTGAAATTCTCCTCGCTCTGTTTGGGTATAAGATCGACAACGTCGCGCGGGCGGATATGTGTCAGATCGAGTTCCTTGGCGCGAAACTTAAGCAGCGTTGTATTAGGATCAGGAATAATCAGATACGTAAGTTTGGAAATATATGGAAGTCTTTTGCCGTCTCTGACCATTGGGTAATTTTTTGTGGGGACAAATTCTACACGCTGAGATGGTACGTAGCGAGATAGAACATAAGGACCATTGGTAACCAAAGTTTTTGGATCAACATTTGTCGACCAGAATCTTTGAAAAGCGGCTCTGCCGTCTTTTCCCTTGATAATTGGTTCGAAAATATGTTTTGGCGCGATTGCCATACCCAGCAATCGTTCAAAAGGAGCAAAAGGTTTCGGTGTTACATACTTGTTGGTCAATTCGTCAACAATAGTAACGACTGGCGATTTGCCGTCAATCGATGTTATGTCGCGCAGAGAGCTATTGCCATAACCTTGAGCAATAATTGTGTTCCAAGTAAAGGCAACGTCTTGCGAGGTAATCGGTTTGCCATCCGACCACGTGAGTCCCTTACGTAGTTTTGTCGTGTAAGTGAGACCATCCGGCTCCATCTTGACCTCGGCAGCCAGTCCTGGAACGACTGCTCCTGAATAGCCATCCATATCGAGCATTGATGCAAACATTAAACCGGCTAGTTGAGACGAGTCGACATCAGACGCAACCCACGGGTTAAATGTTTTGGGATCATGTCCGACAAGCGGTCTTATTAATGAACCACCAAATTTTCCAACGGGAAAGCGACCTTCGCGAACTTCCGCATCTTCAAACATCACAGTTTTGTACGGACCAGGCGTTAAAGGATTGACAAGCGGTAAAGCGCTGTTGCCTTGACTTTGTCCTGATGGCTGTACGGAAGTTGATGCATGATCACCTTTTTGTTGTGCGCATCCGGTTGTCACCAAAAGCGATACCAGTGAGATCAACAAAGTGTTGCGTGATTTGATCATGCGCCCTCCATAGCGGTACGTTATCTGTATTTGTTCAATTCTATAGAGCTTACTGTTAATTATCGATATCTTGGCAGGACAATTTAAGT
>JAKFVJ010000373.1 GCA_021732245.1 Candidatus Obscuribacterales bacterium
GAGGAAAATACGATGGCCGTAAAAAGAAAAGCAAAAAGACCGGCTGCAAGAAAGCCAGCAAAAAAGGCACCAGCCCGTAAGGCTTCCAAGTCCACAATGAGAGCAAGCAGAGCCCATGAATCAGGCGGCAGCTACCTCAAGTACAGTGGCAAGTTCACCGTACGTCTGCCGAGATCACTGCACCAAGCATTGGTCAGCAGAGCAGAAAGAGAAGGCGTAAGCCTCAACTTGTTTGTCACAAACGCTCTTTCGCGGACCGTCAAATAAGCATTAGCTATGACCCGAAAAAATGCCAGGTCCCCAAAAGACCTGGCATTTTTCTCTTTATCCATTATGTAAATCTAACTGCGTGGGAGATGAACCTTATCAGGAGCAACTTTGAGTCCAATGTCTAATAAGTTAGACTTTCAAAGTCCTACTTGTTGTCGTCAAGAGATAGACAAGGGGGATTTTGTTGACAACCTCCCGCAACGAGAGAAGCGTAATGACTCAAGCAACACAAAAGGTTCCAGTTCTCGGACTCAAGGAACAGTACCAGCCCATTGCCGACGAATTAGAGGCTAGCGTACTAGCCGTATTGAGAAGCGGCAATTACATTCTGGGCGAGCATGTGAAGGATCTAGAGAGCGAGGTTGCCAAGCTGTCCAATGCTCAAGAAGCCGTTGGGGTTGCCAACGGAACGGACGCTTTAATACTTGCGCTCTGGGCACTCGATATAGGCCCCGGCGATGAAGTCATCACATCACCTTTCACTTTCGCGGCCACTGTTGAGGCTATCGCCATTCGTGGAGCAAAGCCGGTATTCGTCGACATTGATCCGGAAACATTCAACATCAACACCAAGCAAATTGAAGCCGTCATAACCAAAAAGACTAAAGCTATTTTGCCGGTGCACCTGTATGGTCATCCGGCAGACATGGATCCGATTATGGAGCTGGCGAAAACTTACAAGCTCTTCGTTATCGAAGATAACGCTCAAGCAATTGCTGCGACTTACAAAGGCAAAACGACAGGCAGCTTCGGCGATGTCGGTTGCATAAGCTTCTACCCTACCAAGAACCTTGGCGCAGCAGGTGATGCCGGCATGGTCACAGCCAACAACAAAGATGTTGCCGACAGGTTGAGAAAGTTGCGCGCGCACGGAATGTGGGTTCGCTACTATCACGACGAACTCGGCGTCAACAGCAGACTGGATGAAATCCAAGCCGTAATTCTGCGCACCAAGCTCAAGTATTTGTCTAAGTGGAACGACAGAAGAAGGCAAATTGCCAAACTCTACGAAACACTATTAAACAATTGCCCGGGTATTACTCTGCCCAAGACAAGCGCAGATGTCACCCATGTGTTTCACCAATACACAATTCGTGTGCACAACGACAAGAATAGCCAAACCAAGGGCCGAGATGTTCTGCAAACCAAGTTGGCAGAAATGGGAATAGGTTCGATGATTTATTACCCGGTACCTCTGCACCTGCAAAAAGCATTCAGCCAGTACGGTTATGCGCAGGGCGATTTCCCTGTCACTGAATTAGTTTCGGATGAAGTACTCTCGTTGCCTATGTATCCGGAATTAACCGATGCGCAAGTAAAATTGGTTGCTGAGTCAATCAAGACCATACTTAATGCACCGGCAACAACTCCAGTTGTATCGCAACCAGTTGCAGGAACCGTTTAAGATGAGCATTGACGCAACTGTCAAATTGGGCAAAGGAACAAATATTGCTTCCGATGCATTTATTGGCCAAGGTTCAGTAATTGGCGACAATGTCACCATTGAACCAGGTGTCGTCATTTACGAAAATGTAAAAATTGGCGCCAACACTTACATTGGCGCTCAATGCATTTTGGGTGAAAGAGTTTTTGGATTCAACACGGATCCAAATTACGTAAATCCTGAACTTTCAATCGGGGCAAACAGCACCCTACGTTCAGGAACGATTATTTACGCCGGCTGCTCAATGGGTGAAAAATTCCAGACGGGACACCGCGCCTGCATTCGCGAATATAGTCACTTCGGCAAAAACTGTGCATTTGGCACCATGTCCCAATCAGATGGACAAATCAAGGTGGGAGATGATTGCCGTTTCCACAACAATGTCTTCATTGCCACATTCACAACGATTGAAGACGACGTGCACTTCTATCCGATGTCTTGCACAACAGACAGCTTGCACCCACCGTGCCAGAAAGGCCGCCAAGGACCTTACGTGGAAAAAGGTGCCATAATTTGCGCCCGCGTTCTCTTGTTGCCGCGCGTACGCATTGGCGCAGGCGCAGTTGTCGCCGGCGGCTCTGTTGTTAGCCACGACGTCCCGGCAAACATGATCGCCGCAGGCAATCCGGCAAAAGTCGTCAAAGCAAAAGATGCCGTCCGCTGCCATCTAGAAGATCGTCCCGCCTGGGAAGTTGCTCTTGAATCCGCTAAGTCCTAACTAAACAAATGATTCAAACCAAAGAAAAAACAACTGATATCAGTAAGCAAACTGAGGGGCAGTCCGGTCTCATCAGCTTAGGCTTACTCGCTGTCATTGCCCTAACCATACTTGCTTACAGCAACGTGTTGTTCAATTTTTTCAATGGCGACGATTTTGTGCACTTAACCTGGCTCAAAGATGCCGTCAAGAATCCGGAACTTATCTGGCGCAATTTCCACAGCTCTTGGCTCGACGGTACAACAACACGTTTTTACAGGCCGCTCATTTCTGTCTTCATGGTCACAGATTACCTTGCCTGGGGAATTAACGGTTTAGGTTTTCACATAACCAATTTGCTCTTTCATTTAGCAAGTACTGTACTTATATTTTTTTTCGTTAAGAATCTCTTACGCAATTCGCAGACTTGGGCATTAGCAGCCGCCGGACTGTTCGGACTATATCCGCTTCATCCTGAAGCTGTATCCTGGATTACAGGAAGAGTAGATAGCGTAGTCACACCATTTTGTCTTTTTAGCTTGCTGGCATTTATGTATTACCGCCAATCAGGAAAACTTTTCTGGGTGGCATCGGCAACAGTATCAATGTGGCTTGGTCTCTTTTCCAAAGAAATGGCCATTACCTTGCCTGCCATCTTTGTACTTTACGAAATCTTGTACGGACAATCTTCATCCCCTTTTGGAAAACTCAATTGGTTCATTGAAAAAGCAAAGTCAATTGTTGTCCACACTGGATGGTTCTGGCTTATGCTCGGACTTTATTTCTTTGTGAGAGTGAAAGCATTAGGCACATTTGTCGGTGGCTATGATGATTCACTTCTGTACATTGCCAATTTCAACAACTTCATAAGCAGTTGGCTGCATGGCTTGAAAAAGCTCGTCGTGCCACTAAACATGAATCTCATGAACACGCGCCATATTTTAAGCATCACCTGGCAGGCATCAGCCATTGTTTCAGCCGCGCTCGGCATTTACAGCATCTTTAAAAACAAAGACCTTTTGCGACCGGTCGCCTTTCTTACATGCTGGCTGATTCTATGCCTGGCACCCGTATACAAGATTTTCAACATAACCGATGACCTGCAAGGAAGCAGACTTGCTTATCTGGCAACTGTGCCGCTGACAATACTCATGACTGTCGCCTTTGCGCGCTTTTCGCAAAACCGAGCTTCCGGTTTAAAAAACGTTCTCAAGGCAGTCGTTGCTGTTTGTCTTCTTGCCTCGGCAGGATTGCTTTTGTGGACAAACAATCAAGCCTGGGCAGAGGCCGGCAGACAATCAAATGCCA
>JAKFVJ010000457.1 GCA_021732245.1 Candidatus Obscuribacterales bacterium
GAATTAGGAGAGCTGCGGGCGCTGAGAGCCAAATACTGATTAACCAGCATCGGCAGTGTTCCGAATTGAATTATCATATTTATGAGGTTAAACAAAACTCTCGGTGTTATTGAGACGAATTGATTGTGGTTCGAGTTCACTAGAGAAAAAGCAATAAGAATTACCAACGAAAAAACAGAGGAAAACACAAATAGAAAGATTGGCGCATGCATGTAGTGCAGAATTTGCCAAACATGTCCCTTTGTAAGCGAGCTACTTGTCGACAGACTGGCAAGAGGGCCTTTACCTTCTGCTACCGCGGCTACGATGGACAGAGAATAACGTGCCATCCACCAAATACCTGGAGCAATTAAAAGGACCAATAGTATTATGGCAACCCAACCGTAAATTAGGTTGATCAGGAAAATTGTGCCAACAGGTAATTGTACTTTCTCTACAAATTCGTTCTGAATGCCTCTACTTGTGAGACAATTTCGAATGATTTTTGCTGTCAAGAAAATGGCCGGATAAATGGCTGCAATTGCAATAAATGAGGCGCGTGGGAAAACCGTCGCTAAGCACGTGCAACCAAGTAGCCAGAATGCCATGCCTTTAGATTCACTGAGTGAAAGCCAGACAACGGGCAAGTAATTACCAAAATCGCGCCAGCTTGCTTTTGCTGAATCTCTCGACATAAGCATGATTAGGACAAACACGACAAACAAAAATACAGCCCCGGTGGCGAACATGCCGATAGGACCAGAAGCTAACAGCGATTCCAACAATAGATAGAAAATGGCCTTAATTCCATCGTTTGTTGCTTTCTCGCTTTGTCCGATCTTGAGATATGCGTGAGCGCGAGCCAGATACGTATAGGCATCTGATGGACGCAATTCAATATCGCTGCTGTAATCGTCAATTGCCTTCTCGTACTGTCCCAAGTCACTATGAATTGCACCACGGGCGCGAAACACATAGTCGTAATCCGGGTTTAATATAATTGCTTGGCTATAGTCATCAATTGCTTTTTGATGTTCTCCATTCTCCTCATATGCGTCAGCGCGACAGGAATAGCCATACTCATTGTTTGCATCAAGACTGATTGCTTTGTTGGCATCGTCGAAGGAGGCTTGACCAGCGTGAAATTTTGCATCCGCTCTGGACGCATACGCATCTGCACTTTTCGGATTCAATTCAATTGCCTTGTCTAGGGCAATAATCGCGCCCTTAAAATCTTCCCGGTCAAAAAGGTCTTGTCCTTGCTTCAGGGCATCGTCAAAAGGAGTTGCCACTGCGTTCAGCTGACACACAGCAAGTAGGGCGCAAGCTACCGCAAAATACCGCACTACACCGCAAACCGATTTAGACATACCAATCACCATTACTTTTTTAGGAAAGCTAAACGACAATATACCCGGACTCCCAAGTGATGAGGCAGTAGGTAAGTCTGATAACGGCAGTGGTTTGCCGGTATATCTAGATTAGGTTTTTAAGGTTTCACAAAAAAATACAGACCAGTTTTGTTCTGCGATTTGCCTCAAGGCTGATCTCGAATGAAACCTGTTCTCGTTGCCGATTCCAACGTGCTGATTGACGCTCTGTTGATCGTGCAGTCAACAGGACAAGTCAAATTCAATGCGAGCAATATAAGCCTTTTGCAGGCGGATCAAGCGTGATTCGGCGCTGGTAGAGTTTGAGGCACTTCACAAACTCGCGGATTGGGAGCGCCAGAACTTGAACCCGGTGATCGAGAACTGAATAAGGCAGCTCCCATGATCAACCGACAATTGAGACTGAGCGCCGTCTAGGTTACAGGTTGGTTCGATCCGATCAGAGAAATTCAATGCTATGAAAAAACAGACGCCATTCTGCTGCTTTCTTACAAATTTGATTCACGCAGCGTTCACTAATCCGGCGCATGATGAGAAGGGGAGGTCACACTGTTATGCTGCAAGTTGATGAGCCGGACGGTTCATTCATTCAAGGAGTTTGGTCTCTTCTCGAGTTCATCAAAAGGAGAATTAGAAATGATAGAGCAGAAGATTACAGAAACTACAAATTGGCCGGACGTAGCTCTTAGTTTGTATGAACGACTAACAGGTTGGGGTGCCGAAATGCATACGACTTCAGAAATATGGAAGTGTATGTTCCAAACAAAGTCGGCACCCAAGCTGGACACACTGCCTGGAAAGTTAATGGATTACGGCCGGTATGGAACTGAAGGGTAGAACAATTATCGAAATAGGATGTATGTCAAACCCTGGGTTGCTGAGCATACTCACGGGCTTCTACCCGGTCGAATTAAGGACATGGCAAGTTATTTCTCTACTCTTCGCCCGCCAAAAAAGCATTTAGCGCTTCTCAGACCATTCGCTCCTTAATTCTTGGCGTGCTCGAACATCATTTAACCCACCATGGAATGAAGGGGCTGGTCGTCCTTATGTAGGAGGCATAGTCGGAACGTACTTTCAGCGAGTGCTGCTCGGATGGTTTGATCCCCGTCACATTGATGAGCAGATGCAGAAGCACTACGGGGCACAAAACTGTCCAGAGCCCGAAGGGCGAATCGCTAGCATATAGAAAAAATGCTAGCGATGCGAGCCACTCAAAAAAATAGTTTGGATGTCTGGAGTAACGCCACAGACCATTCCGGCAAGTATTTCTCTCGTTGGCATAATTGGCTCTAAATGCCGAAAGCTGGCGGTCTGCAATTGTCTCACCTGTTAATGCCAGTAGCCAAATAAAAACTGCTAGCATCTGAGGTGGACCCAAGTCTTGCCGTGCATCGCATAGAGCCACCGCAATTGGTGCAGTCATAAATGTGAGCATGGTCCCCTGCCAGAGAAATATTAGATACATTTTTGCGTTAACAAAACTGCCTAACTTGGCTTTCAGTTCCGTGTAACGAGGGTCCTCGTGGGGATACCAGCGTTTGAAGCGAAGCGCCAAGTGCCAGGTTAGCCGCAAGCTCCACGTAATGACCATTAGCGCGATAACCCATCCCCTCGTCCCTTCATATTGGACTAACCACAGGTAAAAAATGCAGGTCAGACTAAATCCAAATGCCCATGCTACGTCCACAATCCCCGCGTTGTTTATAACCTTGGATGCTAAAAAGACGATTGACATGTATGCCGAGATCGCAATTGTCCCTGCTACCAAAAGTAAAATAAGAGTTGCCATAGTGCTCTGGCGCCTCCGTTCAATATCTAAGTCGAGCCAGGTTCATGCGATGTGTGTTTAAGTGAGCAGCCGCTCCATGCGAAAAGTCATATGAAAACCTGGCTAAGTCTAACGAATTGTGGTGAATCGAAAGTGAACGCTCAGTGAGAAACACTTATCGTGTGACGTGCGTTTTCGCGTTGTCGCCTGTCAGAGAGAGCGACTAAGTAGCAGGACAAACGACCTTCAAGCTGGCTCCATTCTCAAAAAGCTTTTCCGGTTCACTGATGGTTCACAATTAGCCCATAAAATGATAAGTGTTCGAGTCGGCAGGTAATGATTAGTGGACTTCACTGGCAAAAAACAGGTGCTGGAATTTAGGTCTGTTATAGGTGCTTCGGCTGACGACACTTTCAGCTGGCACTGGCAGCAGGGAGCCATCGACAGGCTGATGCCGCCCTGGGAGTCCGTGGAAGTAGTAAGTGCTGCTGATGTCCCTGGCGATGGTGTTGAGGCGACTCTGCGCGTAGGTGTAGGGCCCTTTAAATTAAATTGGGT
>JAKFVJ010000021.1 GCA_021732245.1 Candidatus Obscuribacterales bacterium
GTTTGTTTGCTTTGACAAAATCCAAGAGCGGCTTCCAGTCTGGCTTTCACGCGTGCTTCGCCAAGGTTCGAGATCATGGAACCGAGATCAGGACCTTGCACTTTGCCTGAAAGTGCTGTGCGGATGGGCCAGTAAAGATCTTTGCCTTTCAAGCCGAGTTCTTTGCCGACAGCGTCGACAAGCGCCTTGCAGCCAGGTGCATCGGCGTATGGAAACTTCGAAGCCGAATCAAGGACTTGCTTCAGTACTTTTCCTGATTGCTCTTTGGAAAGTACTGTGTCTTTGAGTTCATCTGAAATTTCGACTTTGGGCTCGAAGAAGAAGCGAGTTGCTTCGGTAATTTCCGAAAGCGTGGTTAATCCATCACGCACGCAAGCGACTATTTTTTCTAAATCGGCGCGTGAGTATCCGCTGCCTTCGAACAACGGCAGATAAGGCATAGCTCTGTCTGTAATTGTCGCCAAAGAAAGATCGCGAATGTAATGGCTGTTAAACCAATTCAGTCTCTGCACATCAAAGACAGCAGGTGATTTGCTGACGCGTGATAGATCAAAGAGCTTGCAAGCTTCTTCAAGCGTGAATATTTCTTTGCCTTCTGCAGGACTCCAGCTTACTTGTGCAAGATAGTTAACCATCGCTTCCGGCATATAGCCAAGTTTGCGATAGTTGTCGATGTGTACGGCTTCGCCGTGCAGGCGCTTGGATAATTTGCGTCGTTGCTCGTCAAAGAGCAATGCCGGATGGGCAAACTCAGGAGGTGTTGTGCCGAGAGCTTCGTAGAGAAGTATTTGCTTGGCCGTGTTGTGAATGTGATCTTCGCCACGGATAACATGCGTCATCTTCATGTCGATGTCGTCTACAACAACAGCGAAGTTGTAGGTTGCCACACCTGTGGATTTGACGATGACCATGTCGCCGCCAAGATCCGAAGACGATATTTCAATATCGCCTTTGATTCCATCATGCCAGCTGACAATGCGCGGCTCGTCTACGCGAAAACGAATTGCCGGAATGCGTCCGTCTTTTTCGTATTGCGTAAGCTTGGCTTCCGACAAATGTCTGCAGCGGTTATCGTAACGCGCGGCTTTACCGGAGGCTTTTTGTTCTTCCTTAAGCTGAGCCAGTTCGTCTTGTGTGCAATAGCAGAAATAAGCTGTGCCGTTGGCGATTAACTGATTGGCTACTTTGTCGTAGTGATCAATTTTTTCCATCTGGCGATATGGCGCATACGGTCCGCCAATATCCGGACCTTCGTCCCAAGTTAGCTCCAGCCATTTCAGACCGGCAAGAATATCTTGCGTGTGCTCTTCTTTGGAGCGTTCTTCATCGGTGTCTTCCAGACGCATGATGAAAGTGCCGCCATGTTTTTTGGCGTAGAGGTAGTTGTACAACGCGGTGCGAGCGGTACCTACGTGTAGGGTGCCGGTTGGCGAAGGCGCAATTCTTACTCTGACGTTAGACATGGCTCAGGAAAGTCCTAATGAAAAATCCCATTGCGTGGCAATGAGATTGACTTATAACACACAATTGTAACAGGTGGTTCTTGACTTGCTATTCTGCGGAAGACAAGACCAAGCAAGCAACAGGCACAACACCAGCATTCATCATGTTCAACTGGCGCGCTGCACCGCGGGAAAGGTCGAGTACGCGGTCGCCGACAAATGGTCCTCTGTCGTTAACTTTTACTACGCAGGACTCACCAGTATTGCGATTAACAACCAGTAATCTGGTGCCGAAGGGCAATGTGCGGTGAGCAGCGGTCATACCGTCTTGGTTGTAGATCGTGCCATCGGACGTTCTGCGACCGTGGAAGTGCGGTCCGTACCAGGAAGCCTTACCTGTAAAGGACGAGACAGCTTTGCCGGCATGAGCGAGCTTACGCACCATGTTGGTAGCTAAGGCGTTTTGGTCGGCTAGTCTTCCGCCCAATGATTGTGGCAATAATGGAGCGCCGTAGGCTGCACGAATGTCGTTAACCAGGCTCCAGCTCATTTCTTTAGCCTTAGACACTTTGTTGGCGTCTTTGTCGGAGTTTTCGCTGTCAGCCATTGTGTCACTTAGATCAAATGACAAAACGGTTGTGCCGTGCAGTTGCAATCCCACGCTGTCGCCAAAACGCGACGGCAAGAGATCATTTACGTTGAGTTTTTTGTCTTCTAGAAGAGCTTGTAACTTACAAGCTAGATCTTCTGCTTTGACACCAGCTGTACCGGTGCCTGAAATGCCTTGGAAGGTAACTAATTCTTTGCCGTTAAAAGTAACGGTGGCGTATTCCATCTCGCCTTCTTGCCAGACGGATGCTGCGACGTCCGGAGCCAAAGCTGTAGTAGTAGCTGCTTTTACTGGGGACTGCCACATCGTTACCGCGGCAGCTATTGCTATTAGAGTTGTTACCGTTTTCATAGTTCTTCTTGCTTCGGAGTAGTACTCCGCTTGTTTCCTAATTCGAGTGGGGGGTTTGTACTCGCTTAAATAAGAGCGTCTGGAGTTCAATTGGGTAAGCCGCCATTTGTGAATGGGCGACTCGAGTGAAGCAGGGCAAAAGTTAGCATCCGGCTTCGGGTCGAGTCAAAAAACCCTTGGCAAGGCGAATTTTTCCCACCAGTTGGGGGATTTGTATTTTATTGGACAGAGTTAATTCCAAAGGGGTTGACACGGCGATTTTTATAATGTGCTTGAAAAGAGGATTGGTAAGTCCTTGTCTAGCAAGGATTTCGTATTTCGCGCAATTCTCATAAAGACGAAATTTTGTAGTCGAAATAATCAAGTAGTTACGCGATGTAACACTTTCCTTAATTGCGTTGCACTGTGGTGGCAGAATGACACCATTTTTGGTGCTTGAAGTCTGCAAACACAGAGAGGATCAATGTTTGCGGGAAACACGAAGCTACTTGACAACAAGCAAACCCTTGGTAACCATTTGTTGCGAATTATCAGGCGCTAATACTTCTCGAGGTGCTCATTGTGAGCCACTATTTCGTATATATACGTAGAAAAAAGTCTCGTTTTCCATTAGGAAATTGACTCTGCAAGCCAATCTGCATTCATATCAAAATTGGCGTAGACAGTTTGCACATCGTCGTGATTTTCCAGCATATCGAGAAGACGCAGCAATTGTTTTGCAATGTCTTTGTCGGTGACTTCTACATAAGTAGATGGCACCATAGTTATTTCTGCGCGAGTAATTTTGTGGCCGGCTGCACTCAGTCCTTTGCGCACGGCATCGAAGTTGTTTGGTTGGCAGATTACTGTTATGGATTCTTCGTCACTTGTGTCGAGATCATCGGCTCCTGCTTCAAGTGCTGCCATCATCAATTCGTCTTCGTCGAGCTTTGCGCTCTTATCTATATGTAGTTCACCGCGTTCGGTAAACATCCAACCGACGCAACCAGTCTCACCCATGTTGCCGCCATACTTAGAAAAGTAACTGCGCACGTCGCCGGCTGTGCGGTTGCGATTGTCTGTTGTGCACTTAACGAGAATTGCAATGCCGCCGGGACCGTATCCTTCATATGCGAGTTCTTCGACATTGCCTTCGCCGGCGCCACCCTGTCCTTTTTGTATAGCGCGGTGAATGTTGTCGTTGGGCATTCCTTCCTGGCGCGCTCTGTCTACGGCCTGGCGCAGGCGGAAATTTGCCTCCGGGTCCGGACCACCTAGTTTGCTGGCAACAATGATTT
>JAKFVJ010000022.1 GCA_021732245.1 Candidatus Obscuribacterales bacterium
CGACGACCGCCATCGCCATCTCCTCGACGACCACCTTCGCCATCTCCGCCGCGACCGCCATCACCGTCTCCACGACGGCGTCCACCATCATCACCGGCGGTCATGCCAGGTCCACCATCTCCATCACCGCCTCTGCGACGACGTCCATTGTTGCCATCACCAGCGCCACCATCTCCATCTCCGTCTCCGCCTCGGCGACGACGTCCGTTGCCTTCACCAGCTCCGCCATCGCCGTTTCCACCGTCACCGCGGCCAAAACGACCACCGCCACCATTGTTATCATCGCCATTAACGCCGCGGCGATTACCCGCTCCGTCCTGGCTGACTTGGTTAGCGTCGCCATCTCTGCGGCGGCGCCGCCGTCCATCACCGTCTCCATCAACATTGGCAGCGTTGACATTGCCGGTATTGACGTTTGCTCTTCGGGTCATATCGTTATAGTTCGTCTGTGAGTTCCACTGATTGGAGACATTGTTCAACTCAGTGGTGTGGTTCACCGTTACCTGATTGCCGCCATTACCGTGGTAATAGTAGCCACCAGCTGGATTGCGATAAACGGGAGTTCCGTACGGAAGACCATAATAGTTTGGTTGTGCCAGGCTTGTTCCAATAGCTGCGCCTGTAGCTGCAGCGACCCCAGTCATTAGAGCCGAACCACCACTGCCTCCGCTGTTCGAGTTATTTGAGCCACTCGAGCCTGAATTATTCTGCTGTTGCTGCGGATTTACTTGCGTAGCAACCCATTGAAGCTGGTCATGCGTAACCGCTACGGGTCTTCCATTGACGTCAATGTACCAGAAGTTGTTGTTGGTATCTCTGTAAACCGCGATCTGCGTGGCATTCGGAGCGATGTTCAAGCCCGGAACGTAGACAGGCTTACCAGATTTGGAAATGATGTATTGCTTTCCATCCCCTTGGCGAACAACTTGATAGAGAGTCATAGTGACATTTGGGTTGCCTTGTTGGGCAGAAGCGTCAGACCAAAATTGCGGCGCCGCCAACAACATTGTCAAGCCCAAGGTCAAGATCGTTCTCTTATTCAGCATAAAAGCCACTCCTATTGAGGCACTTCCAGAGTTTGGAAAGGGAAAGTATATCATTTATATAGATTCTCAAGTGTTCGCTGCCAACAATCTTTGCATGTCCTAAATATGTTGACAGCCTCTTACAATGGCTGCAGCAATAGCTTGTGTATAATGGATAACCATGCCGACGTAGCTCAGTGGTAGAGCAACGGTTTCGTAAACCGTAGGTCGTGGGTTCAAATCCCACCGTCGGCTAAGATTTTAGGGAATCGAAAAATTTGCCCGGACAACGATAGTGCCTCGTCTCGTCAGAGAGAAATCTCAGTGCGTCGAGCGGAACAGTGGTGAATGTTTCTTTGCAACTATTCGGCACCGGTTCTTTCGAAGCATCCAGAGAGGAAGCACGTTTCGAGAATCGGAACGTGCTTCCTCTCTAAATGCAATAATTGCGACTGATACTACAGGTGATGGCACTCGGTGCAATCAGTGGTTGTCGCCTGCTTCTATCCAGGCGATGTTTACGCAATCACGGCGCCTTACAGGACTGACATCATGTCGAAATCCAAAGCTAGAAAATCGCTGCCGGCTATCGATAGTTCAGAGGATTGATATTGACCAACCTGAAAATAAGCAGGGTGTACCAAAAGAGATCCCATTTGCATTCCTTGCTTGGATGACATGCCACAGTTCTGTGGAATTTCTTTCTCGAAACTACTAGTATTTTCTCGGTGTTCCTTACCTGTTCGGGATGCGATACTGGAGTATAAAAGAGTGGATAAAGCTCATGAAGGCAATGACACTAACCATGATTTTAGTGCTATCTATGGTGACAGACCAAGGGATTTATGCTGCTGACTTAACCCCTGGAATAAAAAGGCAAGTCGATACGGCAACTAAGTCTAACGATTCAAAGCAAGCAGAACCATCATTCAATATTAAGTCAGAGGCAGTCTCGGTAGGAGGCACTCTTGAACAGGCAAAAGTAATTATGCAAGATGGAGTAAATTTGATTGGTCTTGGTCAGTCAGAGAAGGGCAATGAAGAAACATCACGAGCCTTAGAAATAGTCAGTAATTACATCAAGGAAAAAAATGGACAATTGACTGATTCTGAACTAGATTTGCGTGCCACAACGTTACGGATATATGAGCAAGTCATAGACGGTCCCTGCAATGTCATGGCGGAATTACAACGTCGCATCAGAAGAGCTTGGTTTCCGTCATGTTGCAATGGACAGTCTCAGCAAGTGCAAGTCCAATTTCGCCTACATAAAAACGGCAAGATTTCTGAACTTCACATTACAAAGCCTGCTGCATGTGCTTCTTCCAACCAGACAGCTTTGAATGCAGTGAATAACGCTGCCCCTTTCTATCCGCTTCCGCTCGCAGCTCCTCCATTTGTACTCGTCCAGTTTACTTTTGACTACAACCTATTTTCAAAAAGAGAATCAGGAACAACAAAAGCAACAAGCAGTCCGGGTCCGGTTATTATGGTCCCGGCATGCAATTGATGGTCCTAGAATCCCGCACTCTTACGTTATCCTCTCTAGCTCGCAGACAGTCCTCCGGCGGTTAACTATCTTTGAACGGAAGGACTTCTGTATTTAACCAAATGAATTCTGTTGTGGTGCACTAAGCAAAAATGTCCGCATGTTACACCTTTCTCAGTCGAACCTTTTTCAGAGGCACGTAGCAAACGAATGGTCGGATGTTTACCAGAGCAAGTGCTTATACAACTCTCTCTGCCAGAAGTAGATCCGCCAACACGCTTGTAACTAGCTTAAGTCAGTTAGCCAGATTCAGGGATTTGTCTTTACATATGTTTTTTTCAGCGCCTTGCTTCTTGGAGCTGCAGGTGAGACCCGTACACAACCAAGTTATAGTCAAATGGGGAGCCATCGGCAATTGTTCTGGTTTCTTTCATCTCAGCCTTCGATAGATACTATGTCAGAACCGGCCCGCTATCTGGACTTCGGAACTTATGTCCAAGCAGAAAGCCAATAGACTCCATTTGAGCAAGAAACACCTGCGAAGCTTTCATCACCTATTCTGAATAAGGGGACTCGACCCTCCTTCACCATATGATACCAACGCGCAAAATACTCTTCTATAATGTCGCCTTCGAAACTCCTGGATCGCTTGGAGAGTAATTTTAGACACCTCAGAATGGCACGCTTTCTTCCTAGCTTCAATAACAATCTCGCGAGCGATAAATTTGGAACTATCATTTCACCTTGAAACGGTAACACAGCCGATGCCAATAGATGTTTTTCGGACCCGGAGATGTCATCGTCTATCAAGCAAACAAAGCCTAACAAAACATGGGCATCATGAAAAGCCTGACATGATCTCCGTGCGCTATTCTTTGCGGCAGTGAGAGCCAAACGCCCAAGCTTCCGAGCTTTTGAGTATTCTCCAGCGTCGAATGCAAGCCAGCCTGTTCCGCTCCACTGAAAAGATGTCGGTGTCTGCGATTGAAATTTGAGTGCCTCTTCCTCTTCTCTCAAGGCTTTCTGCGAAAAAGTCCGATGTTTTCTTCTACTGGCTCCGATTCTTTCAAGCCTGTAAAGCCTTGCTAGTTTCCGATACCAAAAATGATTTTGAGGCTCAATCGCCTTAGCTTTGCGCAGAATATCTTCTGCCAACCTATTGTCA
>JAKFVJ010000390.1 GCA_021732245.1 Candidatus Obscuribacterales bacterium
GAACAAGCTAATTTTGCCAACGATGAGCCGTTATTCTGAGGACATCGATCTAGTTCAAACGCTGGCTCAGCCAATTGGTCCAGTGTTGGACAGAATCAAAGAAATCTTGACCCCATGGCTTGGGAAAGCAACATATAAACAAACCAACAGGGGTACGACACTCTATTTTTCGTACAAGTCCGAGCCGCCACTAGAAAAGCCCATGAAACTCAAGGTCTCGTTAAATACGAGAGAAAGTTTCAGCGTCTTCGGCTATGAAAATCGTTCAATTACAATAATATCTGAATGGTTTTCAGGACAAGCCAACATCAAAACTTTTGCCATTGACGAACTACTTGGCACCAAGTTGCGGGCTCTTTATCAGAGAAAGCAGGGGCGTGACTTATTCGATCTGTGGTTGTGCTGCACTACTCTAACAGTAGATCCCGACAAAGTAATTAATTGCTTTCTTGAATATATGAAGCACAATGGCTTGAAAGTATCCCAAGCAGAATTTGAAAACAACCTACAGGAAAAACTTAAGGACCCAGCATTCCGCAATGACATAGTGCCTCTAATTCGTACAGGCGTTAACTACGATGTGGATCAGGCAGCACAGTTAATTTCCAAAGAGATAATCGCAAAGTTACCAGTCCGTTAGCAATCAACTTGGAATAACAATTGAAAAACAAAGACCAGCTACAGCGTAACTGGTCTTTGCATTATTTCTGGCTATCCGCTAACCTTACGTTCCTCCAAATGCTGGCATATTCTTAAGCATCACCTCACAGTTAATTGCCTCCGAAAGGGCTGCCTTAGCCTTCTCAATCCAACGGTTGAGGTAGCCACGCTCTTTATCCAGATCTTCTTGAATAATTTGAATGGTTGGAATTTCCGTTGGTAGCTCATCGGCGCCGCAATAGAATCGCGTTACCGAATCACCTGCATTAACTGCTTCTCTAGCGTAGTAGGCTTCTACTTTATGGATCATTTCCTGGCAGAAAATAATCAGATTTTCGAAGTCACCCAGGTCTTCATATAGGATGCGCAGAATGAAGAATTGAAAGGCTTCTTCATGGTATTCCTGATCTTTCAATCGATCTGACAGCAACTTTATGCAGACTCGTGCTTCCAGATATCTTCCTGACCGGTAATATGATCGGGCAAGAGATGCCACAACATCAGCGAGATAAATCTCTGAAAGAGAGTTATTCGGATCGAACTTATCAAAATACTCAAAGGCTTGAGTCTTGATAATTTCCTCGTTAGGGCGCTTTTTGCAGTTTTCATGCATTACTTGATCATATGGATCATTTGATTTTTTAGTCATATAAGGAACTCCTTAAAATAGATTAGATGTGACAACGGTAAAAGCCGGATTCAGGTCCTCCGGCATCGTGACCAAAGCGATGAGAAGCCTGTTGGCTCGGTGCCATGGCTTCTTCGGCTCGCTGCTTATACCGAGCAATGCGCTCCCGGAACATTTCCAGGTCGGCCCGATGAATATCAGCAAGCACTCTATGTTTGGTCGGCTTACCATTAACGTACGTCGCCGGAACAGTTATTCCTTGCGTTTCGCGAATTTTCTGCGCGTAATATGCTTCCGTAATTGGCAACACATCAACGCAGTATCTGTAGAGACCTTGATAGTCATCAAGATCAACGAAACGCTGAAACAACCAGGCAACTTGCGGCCCATTTTCAGGAGACGCCTTTCTTACAAGGTTGTATAGGACCTTGAAACACTTGCGCGCTTTTTCAAATTGATTAATGCGCAAATACGATCCAACAAGAATATCCATAGCTTGAGCTACATCGTATTCAGCCAGGTAGTCAGCCGGGTGAACAATTTTCACCAGCTCCTCTACCGCCCTTTCGATGACAGCATGTTTTGGATATGCTTTCATGTCTTCAGTTTTGATTAAAGACATAAGTTCCTCGGGGCTCTCCCCGGGGTTTATCATTGTTTCCATATTTTTTACTCCAATTTAAAACAATGAGTAGGTAAAAAAGCCTTGCCGCTAGGCTATCGCCTGCCAGGCTTCCCCGCCCGGCAGGATTCTCCTGCCGGTGCCTGCCGATAAGCAGGCGATAGGGATCCTGGAGGCAAGGCTGTACAAGTCCTTACTGCATAGAAGACGAGTCAGTAAGGACAAAGCCACTGTCACTGTGGCTAATAGCTGCGTGCGTGGCAGACACTGAGTCTGAGTCATTGTTGCCTCCACACAGCTAAATCTATAGGCATAAGCCGCAAACACATCTGATTGACAGCAAATGCAAATCATATTCATGACAAAGCTCCCAACTGCTTGGTCAAGACTTTACGCCAATAAGCCAAGCGAGGATGCTTGGAGTGAATTGATTCAAATATTTCCAATCCACTGCGCAACTTCTCTGCCGCCAATTGCAAGCGCTCAGCGGCACGGGGAAAAGTAATTTTCTTAAGGGCTGATTTAATTGCGGATATTGTATTTTTATTGGATTCAACGTAATCAACGTTGGGATCGACACTGGTTACCACAATGCGATAAGCTTGCGCTTCGAGATCGGTACTTTGTTCAAACAATGCATGTGCGAATCTTTCCTGAGTAGATCCACAAGGCAAAGGCGGACTTGAGCAATCTAAAGGCACTTGGTCCCAAAGCAGTATCGATGTAGTTTTCGTCAAACCAGGTGCAGGTCCAGGACCAGACGGAATGAAATTCATCTGACTCGTATCCACTTGCGGTGCAAGTTGCGGATTGCCACTGAGCCAAGTAGGTATTGGCAATGCAGGCAAGTACTGCCAGTAAAGACTGGCATATTGCAGGTTCTTTCTCACGCAAGGATCAAAATTCCACTTGAGCCAATTCCTGAAGTCCTTGTCGTCAAATAGCGGTAAAGCGTGATTAGCTTTGGATAGGTTTAACAAGGCATTTGCGCACATCATCTTTGTATAGAAGATGCGCTCCCTTCTTATTGAAGGCGGAATATATGCAAGCAGGTTTTCACATTCAACCAATAAGTGCTCATAACGCTTATTCTGAAAATGATTAGCGGCATAGGCATAGCCAACATCCCAATCATCATAGGTTTGATAACCAATTTGGATTGATGGCGAAATACCAGATTTATTTATTGAGTCAACCAATTGAATAAGACTCTGCACAGACTGCAATGCCTGAGTTTGTTCTTTGGGATTGGCAATAGCGATTGCATCCTTAAGAGCCAAGGCTGATTCTATTTCAGCAAGATCTATATTGTTCGCTGCAAGTGCGTTCTGCGCCTTACATAAATGTTCGTTCCATGTCATAGGTTACATCTCCCATTCTTTGTGCCGAGGGTTAGATAGCGGATTTTTCTAAAGGATAGCCCTGGCCTAAAGCCAGGGCATTTCCGCTTGTTACTCAGAAGACGTACTGCCCCTAATCGACGAGAACCGGTCAAGAATGTTCCAAAGCGAAAAGAAAGACCCAGATCGCACACTGGGACTCGGTTTCAGAACGAATGGCTAAGAACAAATATCTAAGATCAAATAAGAAACTAGTCTGTGCCGACATTTATGAAATCCGACAATTGCCAGGAACAAGTTCAGCAAGTCTCCGTCATGCTCACTCAAGCAATCAGTACGAATTGAATGAACAGAAGTTTGGCGAATGGATAAGTTCACCAAACAGGGCAGACTTGTGCGTTAGTTAATTTCAGTCTTTATATAA
>JAKFVJ010000286.1 GCA_021732245.1 Candidatus Obscuribacterales bacterium
ATTAAGGATATTGGTCCAGAAGGCTTCAAGATCCGACGCCTTTGGAAACAAACAGGACATGCCGACGATGGCAATGTCTTCGCGTTTTTGCGTCTGGCTTACTTCCACTTGCTTTTCACGATGACGTTCGGCAAATTTAGCTATGAAATCAGTCGAGCCATCGGCAACTTCCTTATGCAATCCACTTATAGTCAAGACTTTGTCGTGCATGGCTGCAACTTGTCCGATCATATACATGCCGTCGGCCCATTGCTTTTCGTCCGATACATTGGATAGAGATGCTTTTTCTGTTGCGGATTCAACGCGAGCCAGACCCTTGCTGGCGATGCGCAAGCGTCCAAGATTCATCAATTCTAGTTGCTCACGAATTTCATCGCGCCCTTTTTTCTGGGCTTCCAGTGAGTTTCTTTGCTCATCAAATGTGCGCTTGTATGGTGACTTAATACAACGAATTGCATGCCCTGGTCCTGTTTCTAATAAGGTTGTCTTATCGCACTTAAGCGCTTCTTGCTGGAATTTATTGACGATAGCTCCTGCATCGACTGCTTCTTTTGTGAATAGATAGGCTGTGCCCATAAGCACACCCACGTGAATTCCGCGCTCGGTCAAAGGTGCAGCCAGTGCTGCCACCATCGCTGCTGAAACTTGATCGTGTATGCCGCCGGCAAATACAACTTGGAAGTCTTTGGCTTTATCGGCATCAACTGATGAGAGAAGCGCATCGATCATTGATTCCCAAAGTACAAAGCTGGAACGTGGACCCACGTGTCCGCCGCATTCCTTGCCTTCAAAGATAAACTTGCGCGATCCTAATTCAATAAATGACTTTAGCAGAAGTGGCGACGGTACATGGAGATAGGTCTTAATACCCATGTCTTCCAATTCTTTTGCTTGATCAGGACGTCCGCCTGCTATCAAAGCAAAAGGCGGGCGATACTTTTCTATTACTTCCATTTGTTCTTGGCGTAATTGCTGTGGAACAAAACCAAGTATTCCTACACCCCAAGAAAGTTCTTTCAATTGTTTTTGGGTTGCAGATAACAACTCTTCTACTTCTGCTCTGCGCATTAGTGCCAGTGCTAAAAATGGAAGCGCACCGCCATTTGCCACTTCATAGGCAAATTCGGCTGTATCAGAGACGCGTGTCATGGCGCCTTGAATTATTGGATAAGTGGTTTTATTGTCTAGTGCTAAAGGAGCCCCTTCGACAAAAGGCTTTTTGGCATTGGCAATTGCTATATTTTCGACGGCAGCTTTTTTGACAGCCAATACGATACCGCCGACTGTTACGTATTTTTTGGCAAGTTGAGAGGAGAAGACACAATCTTGTCCTAAGAGCCAAGGTCTTTGGCGTAACGGTAATTGACTTGTTTGGCGGAGAAATTCAACCATTTTCTCGCGCGAGGCTTCGTCGGATTTGATGTCTTCAACTAGTTTTTCAATTGTTTGTTGTCCAAGTCTGTTATAGACGCGGATCATCGCATCGTCAGGATTGCCGACCGTGTAAGTCTCACTGCCGTCAATCTGACCGAGTTTTTCTTGGAGATTTGCCGGCAATGGTGACTCGCGGGTTAACAGTAATTGGCTATCAAGGACAACTCCGGCAGCACCGGACACATAACAAGCCGCCGCGGTATTGATACCAATTCCACCTTGCACCCAGACAGGGATTTTGGTTTGTTTGATAACTCGTTGCGCCAAGACGTAAGCTGTTTCGTCACCGACGAATCCACCTGATTCGTGTCCTTTGACGATGATTGCATCAGCTGAGGCATTTTGAGCAAGCGATACTTCGTGAGAATTAGTTGTTTCAACGATTGCTAAAAGACGCAATTCGTGGATTTTTTTGATGGCAGAAGAAAGTGTGGCGTTGCTTGCTTTGTTCTCGTCAAAAGCGAGAATAACAACATTTTTGTCACCCCAGGATGATTCGCCCAGCGGTTTTAAATACTCGTGTAGGTTTTTTAATTGTTTGATACCACATTTGATACCGCACTGACCTTTTGTGCGTTTGACCAATTGGGTGATGCCTTCTCTTGCTTGCGCGTCTGTCGCAAACAGCACATCGATAACGCCTACACCGCCGGCTCTAACAGACGCAATAGCTATGGATGGATCCGCCAGTCCTTCAGGGTAACTGGCTGGTGTCAGTGTTATGACTCCAAATTGCGACATGTATTTAGCCTCGAAAATTTATAAGTCTAAAGAGAAACTATTAGGTGTGTGGGATATGCCCAGCCACACCAAGATACCAATCCCATGACATCTAAAATAGTAAAGACTAAATAGTAATGCGAGGGCAGAGGATTCCACCCTTAATACTAGAACAGATAGCACCCTTTTTTCTATGCTTAAAACCTGTTGTCAGTAGCTCTTAAGCTCTCACTACAACTACGTTGTCGGGTGCGCGCAGATCGTAGATGATGCCGCGCCATTGAATGCGATTGGTCAGCACCGAAAAAAGCGTCATCCAGGGCAGTACAAGGTGCGCCAGCGGCAGCACCACGCAAAAACTCGCCAAAGAATCATTTATGTATTGTTTGCGATCCGGAATGACTCTCTGCCATAGATTTTGCGCTCTTATCAGAAACCAAAGTTCGATAGGAAGAATAGTTAAACCTATTACTGTAGCCAATAGCCAATCGGGATTTTGCGAAATCAGTCCGCCTACTCCGGCAATTAAAATGGTTATCAGCCAAATGGCCATAACGGTTGCACGTGCAATTGCTTTGCGCCAAAGTTTTGGATAGTAGACCTTTGTCAAAATGAGTTGGCGGTTCGTCCAGTCAAAAATTTCTGCCACGTTGGAGTCGCCGTCGCTGGCAACCAGGCATTGAGGCACGAAGCGCACCGACATACCGGCGTCTTTCACCAATGTCGTCATGGACATATCATCGGTTGCCGCTTTCTGCCAGGAGCCACGTACATCGAGTCTTTCGAAATCAGGCTTTCGTATGGCCATGGCGCCGCCCCAGGCGTATGCCAAATTTGGATTGGCTAATTCCCAGGCAGTCATGCGATTCCAAAGAGCGCGAACAAGTGATGCCCAATTGTTTTTGCTGGCTATGTAGAAACGATAGCCGGTGGAAATGCCGACCTTGGAGTCTTCAAGTGGAGCTATCAAGCAACTTAGAAAATCTTCTCGGGCGATAACGTCTGAATCGACAAAGACATAAACTTCTCTGTCCGGCGATGCGCAACTAAGAGCTTTTAGTTGATTGTTGAGCTTTTGCGCGCACTTATCACTGACGCCTGCTATGACAACTTGCGCCTTGCGATTGGGAAATGACTTTTGTGCTTCTTTGATGGCATTTTGCAAATAGGGATATGCCGGATCCGTTTCTTGGGCGACGGCAAAAATAACTTCAAAGTCGCCGTAGTCTTGGCTTAGTAGTCTCTGTAGATTGTCGGCGAAGCCTGGGTCAACGCCTTTGCAGGGCAATACAACAGCCAGCTTCGGTTGATATGTGCTGGGTTTGCGCTTCAGCTCGGCATCAACGTAGTTGTAGAGCCGGCGAAAAGAAATTATTTGCGCAAGGCAAACAATAAGGGTAATTAGACTAGCCAAGACAATCAAAAACACTGAAAAGCACCTCTTTGTGCAAGTATAATGCCTCTAAAGGAATATTGATTAATGCGCAATATTATCTATAAATCGTTGTTTGTTT
>JAKFVJ010000287.1 GCA_021732245.1 Candidatus Obscuribacterales bacterium
TAAGAATTGACTCTACTTCACCAGGTCCCACGCGCTTACCGGCTACCTTGAGGGTATCGTCGGAGCGACCGAAGAGGAACCAATAGCCATCTTTGTCCACTTTAGCCCAATCACCGTGATACCAGACTCCGGGGAATTTGCTGAAGTAGGTTTCTAGATACCTATCCGGATCTTTCAAGAAGCCTTTCGTCATTGATGGTGCCGGCTTTTTGCATACAAGATGCCCGATAGCGTCGTGAATGCTATTGCCGGATTCATCAAATACATCTGCATCCATACCCAATGCCGGCGCTCCTAGAGAGCAAGGTTTCAATGGCATGATCGGCAGAGGCTGCAAGTGACAGCCGACAATTTCCGTGCCACCGGAAATATTGATGATTGGACAACGTCTGCCGCCAACTTTATTGAAGAACCACATATAGCTGTCTTCATCCCACGGCTCGCCTGTCGATCCAAGTAAACGCAAGCTGGAAAGATCATGCTTGTCCACCCACTCATCACCAGCCGGCTTAATTACGCGCACGGCTGTCGGACTTATACCAAGCATAGTTACTTTGTGCTTGTCCACCATTTCCCAGAGTCTATCGGGATTTGGATAATTCGGCGCACCTTCAAACAGCACCATCGTGCCGCCCCAGAAAGTAACGCCAATCATCTCCCACGGACCCATCATCCAACCGATATCTGTGACCCAGAAAAATATATCGTCAGCTTTTGTATCAAAAGCAAACCCTACTTCCTTAGCAATTTGCGCAAGCGCTCCACCATGCGTGTGCACGGTCCCTTTTGGTTTACCTGTAGTCCCCGATGTATACAAGTACATAGACGGATGCTCAGCCGGTAATTTTGCTGTTTCAGCAAGTGGCTTCTGAGCCAACACAGCATCTTCCCACTTCAGGTCTCTGCCTTCCGTCCAATTTTGTTTGGTGCCGCAATGATCCAATACGACAATGTGTTTCAAACTAGAAACTGCTTTTGCAGCTTCATCAGCATCCGGTTTAATTGGAATAATTTTTCCACGGCGTCTTCCTGCATCAGCAGTGAAAAGAACTTTTGCTTCAGCATCAGCAAGTCGTGCCGACAAAGCTTCTGTACCAAATCCGCTGAAGATCGGCACAGGCACCGCACCAATTTTCAAACAACCAAATAATACGGCCACAACTTCGGGCACCATAGGCATGTAGACGCCGACTGCGTCGCCTGCACCAACAGACATGTTTACCAACGATGCGGCAACTTTTGATGACATTTCATCGAGATCACCATAGGTAAGTTTGCGCAGACCGCCATCATCAGCTTCCCAAATAATTGCCATATGGTCCTTGCCCACAGGCTTGCGATTGACAACAGACTCGCCAGTTTCGCCTCTGACATGCCAGTCCAAACAATTGGCATATATATTGATCTCACCGTCGACAAACCACTTCGCCCAGGCAAATCCTTTTGATGTATCCAGCAGTTTGCTATAGGGCTTAAACCAGGAGACTTCCATGTACTTGAGGGCTTCCTGCCAGAACCACTCGGTATCTTGGCGCGATTTGAGAAGCAGACTCTGCCAGTCCGAAATACCCTGCTTGCTCATGAAGTCGGCAATGCGGCAATTCATGTACTTTCCGCTTGGCTGCCAGATGAATTCGGTCAAAGTTTTGCTCATGGTGAAATAGCCTTCAAGAGAAGTTGCGAGACTGGACAAGATAAGGAATTGTACCATCGACAACAGATGTCATTATTCGCCATCTTTATGTCATTCTGAACGAAACGCAGTGCAGTGAAGAATCCCGTCACTTAAGCTACGAGATTCTTCGTCGCTTAGCTCCTCAGAATGACGGTTCCGCTATACTAAATGGGCGCATGCAATGCGCCCCTACAAAAGGCTACAAGAGTGGATTCGTCACTAATCGGCATAGCTTGTTTTTTAGTTTTCCTATTGATGGCAGCTCTTATGTATACGCGCCATCTTTCAACACTGCTTGCTTTACCTATCATGGCAGTGGCAATTGCAGTAATTGCACAAGTTCCCACTAAAGACATTTTGTCTGAAATTATCAATCAAGGCGCACTGAAATACGGTGATGTTGTAACGACTGCAATGTTTGGTGCAGTGCTGGCTGAACTGATCAATCAACAAGGCATTGCCAAAAGTCTCGTGCGTTGGGTAGCTGAATTTGGTGGCGACAATCCATTTATGTTGGGCATCTTGCTCACATTAGTCACAGCTGTTTTGTTCTCAACTCTTGGTGGACTCGGCGCTGTAATTATGGTCGGCACAATTGTTTTGCCTGTAATGCTTTCACTGGGAATTTCTGCTGTAACTGCAGCTGGGCTTCTATTGTTTGGCATTAGTTTTGGCGGCATGTTCAACTTAACTAATTGGCAGCTGTACATAAATACTCTTGGGCTTACTCGACAGGACATGATGGCATTTCTTTTGCCATTCTCAGCTGTTGTAGCACTGGGGATTATGACTTTCCTCTTTGTACAATTAGGCGCCCGTCACGTGAAGTCGGCAATTGCCACAGTGTTTGTCCTTTTGCTGGGCTACGGTGTTCTCTATTACCAGATGTCCAGTTTCAAGGAAAAGGAAGCTCTTACAGCAACGCCGGAGTCAATTCTAGTGGCCACTGTGCTGTTGGGACTTTTAATTGTTTATGCTCTTTATCGTCATCTAAAACGCGTAAGCACTCTGCCCTCGTTGGCGTTGATTACACCTCTTATTCCGTTGCTGTTAGTTCTTGTTTGCCACTGGGAATTCATTCCGGCATTTGTCGCCGGCATTACTTATGGCGTGCTTATTTGCTGGCAGCATAGTTCGGTCAACATCTTAACTAAATCCATAATTGAAGGCATTTCTCAAGTTGTACCGGCAATTGTTTTGATAATCGGATTAGGAATGCTGGTCAAATCAGTGATGCATCCAAATGTTTCTCAGGCAATGGCACCACTTTTGCAAATGTCCGTGCCCAGTCATGCACTTGCTTATGTGATCGGCTTTACAGTATTTGCACCACTGTGCCTTTACAGAGGTCCCTTAAACATGTGGGGCATGGGTGCCGGACTGCTTTCGCTTATCAGCAAAGTTAATATCCTATCTTCCAAGGCAATTCTCGGAATGGTTTGGTCGGTCGGACAAATCCAAGGAATTTGCGATCCGGCAAACACACAAAATCTTTGGGTCGCTAACTATCTGGCAATTGATACGCAAACAATTTTGAAAAATACTCTGCCTTATGCCTGGACACTGGCCTTCCTTGGACTTTGTCTGGCAGTAGGATTTGGCTACGTGAGCTTTTAGGAGATAAGATGCCTGGCATAATTAGAATCGGCATTGACGTTGGCGGCACATTTACACATGCCGTAGCCATTGATGGTCTAACACTTTCCATTTTAGGAAAGGTGAAAGTTAAGACCACTCACAAGGCAGAAGAAGGTGTAGCGAAAGGCATTATCGAATCACTCAATAAACTTTTGCAGCAAGCTAATATTGATCCGGCATCTGTCGGCTTCATCGCTCACAGCACAACTCAGGCAACCAATGCACTTCTAGAAGGTGATGTTGCCGAAGTTGGTGTCATCGGAATGGGTCAGGGCGCCAATAGCTGGCTGGCGAAAGCAGCAACAAACATTGGCAAAATTGAACTGGCTAAGGATAAATTCCTTATTGCCTATC
>JAKFVJ010000469.1 GCA_021732245.1 Candidatus Obscuribacterales bacterium
CAAGTGACGATGGTGCATGCAACAAAGCAAGACGCTATTCAAATTGCCTATCACTGTCCAGGTGTTGATGAAGAAGATGCACCGGCATTTGTCGTACTTGAGCAATTGCTTAACGCCACCTATTCCGGACGCCTAAAGTCAAAACTAAATCCGACAACCAAGCTATTCACATCTGCAGCTTCCTACTATGAAGCTCACAAAGATCCCAGTTTGTTTACATTGACTTGCCAGGCAAATCCCGGCAGCAATTTAAAAAAACTACTTGAAGGTCTGGATTTGATAGTAAGTCAGTTGAAGACACAGCTAGTGCCGGACACTGATTTGAAACGCGCACGCCTGCTGGCAGAATTTGCATTTCATAATGAGTGTGACAGTCCTTATGAGCTTGGGTTTCACACAGGCTTCTTTGACGTTATTTCCAACAAGCGCACAGCAAAAGACTGGGCCATTCGCTTGCATTCGGTTTCATCCGGAGATCTGCAACGCGTCGCTCGTCAATATTTGGTCCCGGAAAATCGTGTAATTGGTTACCTAGAGTCGCCGGCAGCACCAAAATCCGTGCCGAATAAAGCTGTGCAAGAAAGTCCCAAGCCTGCCACTAAGTCAGAGCCAAGAATACCCAATTCAAAACCTCTTGATCATGTCCCACTTATGGGCTTCAAGATTAACGACATGGCACTGCATCCCATCAAAAGATTGAGAGCAGCAACATCGGACAAACCGGCAGCCGAGCATGAGCCGGATACTTCCGAAATCAAATCTTCCGTAGAAAAAACCGAACCACGTAAGCTGCGCATCTACGAACGCATTGCGCCAAGAAGAACATATCTAAAGCCAAAATCCGCTCCGGTAAAAGCTACAACGCCTCCGCCAGCGGAAAAGGCACCATCAACATCAGCACCGGCACCTGATACAACGGAAGTGTCACCGGACGCTATACCTGTGCCTGCTGCCGAGCCGGCAAAACCCAAGATGCCACCGGTTACGGAAAACTGGTTAAATCGCTTGAAGTACAAGACATTGTCCAATGGATTGCGAATTGCGGTTTTGGAAAGTCATATAAGCCCGATTGTGCAAATCCGAGGCGCTGTTCGTGCAGGCGAAGTGTATGATCCCAACAACAAGAAGGGTTTAGCCGAAGTTGTCGCTGAATCACTCAACTATGGCAGCACAAAACACAATCAACAACAGTTGAGAATAGCTCAAGAGGATCTAGGATTACAACCAAATTCTATGTTGCATTTTGACTGCCAGACAGAAACAATCGAGTTTGAATCAGCTTGCTTGTCTAACAACCTATCTTCACAACTGGCAATTGTTGCCGAGTCTCTCATTACTCCATCTTTCCTTGAATTGGATGTAGAGAAAGCAAAACAAGACATTATTAGTTTAGTGCGCCAAAATGAAGGCTCCCTGCCGTCGAGAATTGAACGCACGGCAATGCGCAATCTGATAGCAGCAAATACTGCCTATTATCCGGAAGATCCCTTGTCTCTTGTGCGCACAATACCGACATTTAGATCAGCCGATGTGAAGGCGTTCCACAAAGAACACATCACTCCGAACCAAACCGTCATTGTTTTTGTCGGTGATACCACTCTTGATGAAGCAAGCACTTTGGTTGAACGCATGTTCCAACCATGGTCATCCGTAAAATCCGCAGCCAAGCCTCTGGTCAAACCGGCAAGTCGCCGCGTGCTGAGGACGACAATACCGACGACTGAAAAAGATGATGCTCGGATTTGTTTGGCAAAGCTGCTGGAGTTCTCAGAGGGAAATAGTGATTATCCGTATTTGCTTCTAGCCGATTGTGCACTAGCCAGCCATCCGCTGATTTCACGCCTGGTCTTGGCGTTGAGCAAAGACACCAAACTCGGACAAATTGTGAATTCAGGAACTCTTGAATCCAAACTTGATCCGTTGTCGGATGCCACTGCCTGGTCGTTATCAGTTTCAGTACCCGCGCAGGCCGCAGCTCAACTGGTAACAACAGTAAGAAGTGAAATAGATACGTTCTCCAAAGGACCATTAGGTCCAATGGAGTTAAGTGAGTGCAAGCGCTATCTGTTGGGCTCTATACCAGTACGATCAATGAGCAGCATGTCTACAATGGCTTCAACGATTTGCGAAAGCCTTATTCAAGACTGCGAACCTAACTTCGTCAGTCAATTACTTGCCACCATTCGCTCGGCAAATGTGGAGACAGTCGGCAAATTCATTCGCACCAATTTCAAACCAAATCAAGCGACATTGATAATGACAGGCAACAGTGAAGCCATCAAAGCGGTAAGCGCAGTCACAAAAGTTGTCAATAATTAATCTCGCAACAATCACGCTTAATCTAGCCAATTATCCACTATGGCGCCAATGGTAGTACCAATGAGGCTATACGCGATATGCGCTTGATCCTAAACCGCAGTTAATGAATTTGACTTTGGAGTGACAATTCCTAATAATATGTCAGGCGGGTTAGAAGCCCATTTATCGGCACTAGCTGTGCCTTTCGTATGTCGGGAGACTTAATGGTGATTAACTGCGATACAGAAAAAACAGAGCGCGAAAAACTAGATTTCGATTCTCTGCCGGAATTCATACGCGAGCCATACACCTCGGTGAAAAACTCTTACACGACTGCTCCTGCTCGTTCAGAGCGTTTCTACGAGCGCTATCGTGAAGATGATTCGCAACTGGTCAAACCAAATGAATATGCAGCGAGCTATCCGCCGGCATACGGTGAATCATCTTTGGGCACTAAGTCGGCCGAATTAGAAACACTCTGGCCAGGTCATCACCAAAATGACATGCACCACAATGAATTTTTGCCACCTGTTAAGCGCTCAGCCAGCATGTACCTCACTGTTGGTTTCATGGCTGGTGCCGTTGTCTCCTTGATCGTTGTTTGGGCTATTTCGCTTTTCAATCATGCAGATGCGCCAACCGTTGCACAATCAACACCATCAGTACCGGCAAGCAAGAAGATAGTTGTTGCTACAACAACCCAGAGACAATCAGCTCCGGCTCCAGTAGCTCAAGCGCCGGCAATTGCGCTTCCAACAATTTCCGTCAGCAAGCCGGCAGCACCAGCTGTTGCGCAAAAGCCGGCAGAAGATGTTATTCCTGAACTCATTATCCCGACACAAGCAAGTTACACCGTGCAAAACGGCGACACACTTGCCGGCATTGTCTACAAAACATACAAGCGCGTCAGCCCACGTTTGCTTGACACCATTTGCAAGCACAATGGCATGCGCAGCGCCGATGTATTGGAATTAGGTCATACACTTAAGCTTCCGCACTATCGTCCAATTCGCATTCAAGTTGCTACCCGCGCCAACAGTAACATGTAGGTGTTGGTCGATTCGGACAGGACTAGCAGCGGCAGTCATCTAAGCGTAGAAGATGTCTTCTCGCTTTTAGGTGAGCATTTGCCCGGCTACGAATATCGCTCAGAGCAATTGAAGCTGGCACATCTTATTGACCGTTGTTTTGTTGCAGGCAATGCAGGATTATTTGAAGCTGGGACGGGCACAGGAAAGAGCCTAGCCGCACTTGTGCCGGCAGCGCTCTCCGGTAAACGCGTCGTCATATCAACAGCCACCATTGCCTTGCAATAGCAATACATCAATAAAGACATCCCAACGCTTCAAGAAATTCTACCTTTC
>JAKFVJ010000184.1 GCA_021732245.1 Candidatus Obscuribacterales bacterium
CGGCTCAGTCATAGCTTCATAGCAGCGCTTAAGGGGCATATGCATTCCTTTGCCCACCGGACCGGTCACGAGAAGCGCATCGGCATGTCGCGGAGATGCCACCACACGCACTCCAAATCTTTCTATATCGAAAATCGGGTTACCGGACGCACCAATTTCCAGATCGCATGCGCTACATCCCGTTGAAACAACTCGCGCGTGCAGTGACATTTGAAACGGGCTTGCTTTACGAGCTTCTTTCTCATTCACTTTTTTCTCATCGAATTGCCCTTGGTCATTTGTCAAAAGCAAGTCCTCACGTCTTCTCACTGCCAGTTCGGTCGAACGATTCTCCGTAATAGTTTCTGTTGGACAGTTATCGATGCATAGCGAACAACCGATACAAGCGCCAAGATCAAGCGCAACTTTAGCAGTATCACCTGAGCCAAACACATTTATGGCATTGGTTGGACAGATTTCAGCACACCTATTACAGCTTGTACCCTGGCAAGGACTGCCCGTCAACTTCGGTAAGCCTCTAGCAGTACTTTCCAGCGGCGCGCATATGTTCTTGTCCGTTTTTAGACCCTGTGTAATCAGGTAGGTAAAAGTCCTTATCATAGGTTCCTCAAAGATCATTGCCGCCATATGAGAGAGAAAAACTCTTATTGCAGAGGGGAAAATCGGCTATCAAATTATTTCTAATTGCAATAGACAATGCCGTCCAGTTGTTTTGACTGGGATCTTTTATGGCATAGCGTTTGATTTTGCCGGAACTATCCGTGCATATCAAGTGTATGAGTTCGCCACGAAACGCCTCCACCACGCCCAGTCCTACCATATCTGCTCTTAAATTTTTCGGCAATTCAACCGAGCAGGCATTCCCGTCTAAGCTATCAAGCACCCTATCAATTACTTTTATGCTGGTGTCAATTTCGCCCATTCGCACAAGTGTCCTGGAGAGAATGTCCCCACTGGCTTCTACTGTCACATTCGGAGCGAATTCCGGATAGAGTCCTTGCCGAAAATATTGTCTTGTGTCGTATGCGACATCAGTTGCTCTTGCAGCAACACCGACTATACCGAAGTCCTCAACCAATGCCTTGGAAATAACGCCAATAGATGCCATTCGCTCAATGGCCGTTTGATTTTCCCGAAACAGATTAAGCACCGGCTTTAATTCATTTGCCAACTCCTTAAGCTTCGGTCTGATACCGCTAATTTCCTCTGCTCGATATAAGCTGACACCTCCAGGTGTTACAAAACCGCGCATAAAGCGATTCCCGGAAAGCGCTTGTGCAATTGCTAATGACTTTCCTCTCAGGCTGCTCATGGATGAAGAAACACCAAGAAAACCAATATCAGCAGCCATACCACCAACATCTATAATGTGCATGGAAAGTCTTTCTAACTCAAGAGCTATTGTTCTCAATGCATCAGCTAACGGCGGCACATCAATTTCACAAATCGACTCGACTGCTATGGCGTGAGCAAGAGCATTGGCAACTGCAGTATCAGACGCAGCTGCCTCAGCCACAAAGCGTGCTTTTCTCCAGTCTACTTCAGTTAATTGCTTTTCAATCCCCCGGTGCAAATAACCCAGCCTAATTTCCAGATTCAAAATATTTTCGCCAAAGCAACTGAAACGAAAGTGTCCCGGTTCAATAATTCCTGCGTGGATAGGGCCAACCGGAATTTCGTAGACACCTTCACCCTTCACTTCCAAAAATTCGTAGCAGCGATCATTTTCAGTTGCATGGCAAAGCAAATCATTTGCTCTTAGTGGATAGTAGTTTGCTTCATAAGACTCATGCAAAAGAAGATGTTTCAAACGTGGATGACCAATAGGATCAAGTCCAAACATATCCCAGATTGCTCGCTCAAACCAGTGGCAAGAAGCAAAAGAAAGAGTCAAAGATTTATAGCTGTTGCCTTTTAGAGGCGTAAACCACAACTCTGCCGCTCCTGCAAGTGGATCCAAAAGTAATACAGCCAACTGCCCACCATCAATTGAAGTAACAAAAGCAAGGCGTCTTAACTGCCCTCCAGCTAGCCAGTCCTTGATGGAGGCGACTAAATTGTCTTCGCTTACTCCTTTAACAAGAGGGATCATTTCAAAACCACCCATGACTGCAATCGAAACATGACACCTAAAACAAACGAGCTTAAGACAAGTACTGCCGGCACAACACTGGCTGCCAGAGACGGCGAAAAACTCTTCTTGGCAGAGCCTACAAGAATGCGCCCGACATGGGTAGAAATTGCCACAAATGCCACTGTAATCGAAAGTACGAGAACTGCAACGCAGGCCCAGTTTCCAACCTGCGCATTAGCAGTCAAAATGGACATCTCACTGATAAAAGCACCAAATGGCGGCATACCCGTAATAGCCATCGAAGAAAGAACCAATAGGAAAGCCCAAATTGGGCATGCTTTAAAAATCCCTTTTAATTCGCTCAACTTCTTACTGCCGAAAGCTTGAACTATATTGCCGGATAAAAGGAACAAAGCCACCTTGGCCACGCTGTGATTGATTGCTTGCAAAAGAAACAGAGATCCCGAACCTAGACCAATAGCAATTAACATCAAACCGACATTTTCAATACTTGAATACGCCCACATTCTCTTGAAGCTATGTTGATGAATTAGGAAAAAACTGCCGGCAGCCACAGTCACCGTTCCTAAAATCACAAGCATCTGAGAAGTGAGAGTTGCATGACCGGCAGCAATCATAATTTGGCTAACGCGAAATATGCCATAAAGAGCACAGTTCACAAATGCCCCGGATAACATTGCCGAAGCTGGTGCTGGTGCTTCTGAATAGGCATCGGGAAGCCAACTATGCAATGGAAAAATTCCTGCCTTGGTTCCATAGCCCAGCACAGAAAAAATGAATCCCAATCGCAGCAGGGAAAAATCAAGGTCATGAGCATTACTAACAAGAGCACTGATACTAAGAGAACCCTGTCTGTCCAGTCCATGTTGCCCTGCGGCATAGATAAAAACCGTGCCTAAAAGAGCAAAGGCTATGCCTACAGAACAGATAATTACATATTTCCATGTAGCTTCCAAAGCATTCTTCGTTCTTTCGAAATATACAAGCGGTGCCGAGGACAGGGTTGTTGCTTCCAAACTAATCCATAGAAACCCTAAATTGTCACAGAGGAATATGAAGGTCATAGCCAAAAGAAAGGCATTTACACAGAAGTAAAATAGACGTTCATGACCCGATTCGCCTGACTTATCTTTTTCAGCCGCAAAGTAGTAATTCAAGTGCGTACTGGCACAAGCAACTACAAATGTAGTTAATAGAACAAACCCTGCACCAATTGCATCCAAGGAAAATTCCGAACCCAATGAAAGTTCGCTTTTTGCTCCCGATAAAAGTGGTGCTGACAAATTCACAAGAACAAATAATTGCAGCCAGTGCCCAATAGAAACTAACAATCTCGTTAATTTCGGCTTCGGCAAAAGAAGAGACACAATGCAAAGTGTCAAGGGAATTACACAAAGTCCAAACAGTTGATTCATATGTCGCGCAACTCCGTTAACTGAGTAACATCAATATGTTCAAAGCTTTTCTTAATACGAAACAACAAAAGTCCCGATATCATCACCGCAGCAAGAACATCAAGCAAAATTCCCATTTCCACGATCATGGGCATACCTTGTGC
>JAKFVJ010000179.1 GCA_021732245.1 Candidatus Obscuribacterales bacterium
GGTAAAGCTCACGTGCCCAAATTTGCGACAACGCATGATCGCCTGCCGCAACTTCACCGGCGGCACCAATCCAGGCTGCTCCTTGGGCTGTTATGTCAACCAGTTTAAGTGTTCTGCTAGGTTTGAGTATCGATAGAGAGCGAGCATAAATGTAGGACAAATTCAGCAGAATCTGTCGGGATTGTCCAAAAACCTCTATAAATGCTGCATACGCATCAATTCCAAGATAGCAGACGCCAAATTCCGCTTTGGGGTCGTCGAATCGTTCGCTTTTGTTTTTTCCGAAATAGATAACACCATCTTTCCCACGTACAGCCTGACTAATGCGAAAGCGCTGCCCCTCACTATTAGTGATAGGTAGCTCTCTTTTATGCAAGTCAGCTGGAGGACCGAATGTTTTAGACAGCGCCTTGTTCTCCATACAGCTTAGCAGCCTGCACGACCCTATCCGTTTCACCGCGACGAAGCAACGCTAGTGGTGCCTCATTATTCAGCCGTGTATTGCTAGACAGCATGAACGAAGCTTTCATCCATGCATCACAATCTAACGCTGCGTAAACTTCTCGCAGACCAGGTAGAATTTGTCCGGAGCTGATTTGCCACACAGGAAAAGCATACTGATTCTGTCCTCGAGGCAATCCTAATAGTCGCCCCTCTCCTCTTGCCTTGTGAACAGCAGCCTTGCCAATGCCAAGAATATCGCCAGCCTCTTCCGCTGAGACACAACCTCCTTCGTCCTTGAGTATGTTAATCTGCGCTCGGATGCCTCTCAGCTTTGCACTGGCTAACGGATCTCGTTGTGACAGCTCGGCTATAACTTCCGGCTGCTCAAGAAGTAAAAGCAGAACTTCAAAATCAGTTGAAGCGGAAGCAACCTTGCCCGAATCAACCTTTAAGAAAATAGCCCCCAGAGCCTTTAAGGCCCTGGTCAAAAGCACGAGACGGCTTGAATCTTTCGGTTGTTTTTCTGCAACCTCAACCGCACAAACCGCTGCCTCGGCGACCATTGGAGCATTAGGTGCGGCTTTTTTAAATCGCTCTTCTAAAAGATTGTTGTTCATGGACAATACTCCAGTTGACACTTTCAATTATGTATCACGACAACAACTTCGTCAACTTATTTGTTCCCGAACCATAATTCCTCAGGCTCCCTGGGCATATTGTGTCATCAGCGAAAACATGCAACTTGACGCTACTACGATAAGCGTCAAGGAATCCCTTGACACCATGCTATAATCGAGAAATATACAGTTGGTGGGTGGAAACCGGATGGCGTTGAAGTTCAAGAATTATCTAAAAACCTTGCGCACACGTAGAGGCATTAGCCAATCTGATTTGGCCCAGCGCTTGGAAATGAGTAGGCAGGCAGTGCACGGCATAGAAGCTGGCAGTTATATGCCGAGCATGGACGTGGCCACCCGAATAGCCCAGATCCTGAATGTACCTATAAGCATTCTTTTTACTCCAGAGGAGGCGAACACGCCTATGCAAATACCTATCGCACTAATTGCTGATTGCAATTCCAACGCACACCGAGATGAACTCGGTGAACAACTACAAAACATCTGTCCATCCGACACTCTGCAAACGGTCGTTCGCGCCCGTGAAGGTGCTTGTCCTCGCTGGGACTGGGACCCACAGGGCGAACGCACCGACGGTAAGCCAGGTATCGCGATAATGCTTCAGTCCCAGCAGCAATTTGATGAATTGCCGGTGCGGCTTCGCGACCACGGCTGCACAAGCATTGACTGTGGCATAGGAATGGATCGCTTTCCGACCATTGCCTACTTCGCCGCCGATCCGAAGTACGCACGCGACCGCCTTCCCGATAGCAAAATATCTGGCACCTTGGTACCACCATCTGCCATCGATGAAATAATCATGGATCAAGCAACGGCTGATTTGGTTCAGCGCGCCATGTTCGATGCACATGCCGAAGCATTGGCGTTTTCGACAAAGTGCTACCGCATACTCGGGCAGAAGGAATATGGTGCTCATTACGCCAAAATGGCCGACGATATCCTAAAGCTACGTGAGCGCCTTCACGATGGCTACCGAGTGATTCGCTGGTCATCAGACTACGCTTTGCTCTCCGAAGGAATGCTAGCGGCTGAAGCAAGAGCCCGCAACAACCAAGATATGGAACTTGCAAAACAGTACTTCCATGCTCGCAAGTCCGTCGAAAACCAAGCAAAGTAAGACCTTGTTTTTTGTGCAACAGCACTGGACAGTAGTGCGCGGTTCTGGTAACTATCGTACTGTGGAAACAGATTATGCGAGTCATTGAACTCTTGTAGAGCCTGCTCGTATCTGCCACCTTCAATGTTAAATATACTCTTGTCGCAGCCAAGAAGCTACAATTGAATATTACCTGAGCAACATTTTCCGAACAGAACTCACCGCAATCACTTCTTGGGATAATTGAAAATACCTCAAAAGCAGATTCAAGAAATTGAATTTCATTCACAACTAATTCTGAGAGTAGTTATTGCTTACTCGTTTCTCGTACTGTTGCTCCTTTTGACCTCCGCGTCATCCGGCATGGCAGCGAACGACCAAGCCAATTTCCGGTTCCAGGACAGGAATATTCATGTCGATGTTTGGAATGCACGCGGAAAGAAGGACAAAGGCATTGTCATTTTATTGCATGGTGCTGACGGTTTTCAGAACCCAAAGTAGAGGACGTACCGTGATAAATACGCACAGCGACTCGCGAACAATGGATATGTGGTCATGCAGCCTCACTATCTTGAAGTCACAGGACACGTGGTCGCTCAACCGGAAGATTTGAACCAAGCGGATCAGTATGTAAGTCTGTTCAGTGAGCTAATTGACAAACGATATCAAATCTTAGGTTGCAAACCAAATTCCCAGTTAAGCCGTATTGGTCTTGTAGGTTTTTCATTGGGTGGTGGGCTCGCTCTAAAACTGGCGTCAGAAGATAGCCGGATTCAGTCCGTAGTTGAATATTCAGAGAGCCATGAGTTTGCGAAACGCTTTCGCAATGACTGTCCAGTACTAATTGTGCACGGTGGACTAGATAAGAGCGTACCCGTACATTTCGCCCACGGCTTAAAAAGACGGTTGTTAGCACAACACATTCCCTTTCAACCATAGTGGGCATCTATTGCAAGGTACTGCTGATACGGACGCCTTTAAGTCTACCTGCGTTTTTCTAAATAAATATCTGCGAGATGTTCAGCTCATGCCAATCATGTCCGAACGTCTTCAGTCTTCCCAATTGCAAAAGACTCCCTCTAACGGTTAAATGGCCGCTCGTTTATCCAGTGAAATCCACGGCTTGTGAGAGGGAAGTCTTGCTTGTCACTCCGATGCAGTCTGGCATGAATACTGTGTTTACGAAAAACTCCATCTAATACCAGCTTTTCTCCTTCTAACTTTTTGAATTTGAATTCTGCTTTCCAGTCCGGAGTTTCGTTTGGTGTAAACATAATTTCTCTTTTGGTATCAAGTCTAATTTGATATGTTTGACGACGTCCGTTAGCAGATTGGATAGTCAACTGATGTTTCCCCGTTTGCACGGACAGTAACTTAGAGAGAATCGCTGTTACGCTGTTTCCATGCTCTTTTCAAAATCCTCGGGTGAAACGAAATTGAGATGAGAATGTATCCGGCGTTTATTGTAGAA
>JAKFVJ010000027.1 GCA_021732245.1 Candidatus Obscuribacterales bacterium
TACACACTGCGCACCGCAATTAATTTCTTCACTTGCTCTGCAGAAAGCGGCTTCACACCACCAAGCAAATGAGCGACTAACATTGTCTCTGCATAATGCTCAAGCGTCTCTAATTTGTAAAACGCATCCCAAATATCTTTACCGAGACAAAGAGCACCATGGTGATCCATCATCATCACATCATAATCTTTGACAAACTTTTCAATGCTTTGCGAGACTTCATTGGTTGACGGTGTCGCATATGGTGCCGTCGGGATACAGCCGACAGTACATACCACCTCAGGCAACACAGGCGCATCAAGTGACATTCCAGCCACCGTAAAACCGACAGCGCACGTAGGGTGAGCATGCACAACTGCCTTGATATCCGGACGCATTTTATAAGCCGTTAGGTGCATCTGCAGCTCGGTTGAGGGGTTGCCATTGAGTGAATTTGGCAACAATTCCCCATTAATATTGGTTAACACTAAATCGGCTTCCAACACTCGCCCTTTGCAGGCGCCTTTAGGGGTAGTTAGCACCACATTTTCAGACAGCCGAATGCTGAAATTGCCCTCTGTGCCGCAAATGTAGCGGCGCTGGTAAGCCAGCCGGCAGACTTCAATTAGTGCTTTTCGGGCTTCTTTTTCGTCCACAAAGTGGTCCTCATGCCATTATCAGGACAACAATTTTACCGTTAAGTAATGAATTACTCTTGAAAAACTAGTATATCTATTGATTACTCCGAGAAACCAGTTTCCCGGGCGTCTCTTTAGGTGTCTCCTATGCGCTGTCCAGAGTGTAGTTTAAGAAATTCCGTAGCCGCCAGATCTTGTACTTCTTGCGGTCATCGCTTCAAGAAAAAGCCTGTAGGCAAAGAGCTCAAAATTGCCATCGCCGGCGTTGTCGGTCTGGGCATCATTTGGGCAGCAGGCGCAGCAATTGTGCCGCAATTCACCGACCCGCAACAGAACCTAACCCGCATCTCCAAGCGCATGATGGCTGGACCAGGAAACGCCAACGAAGCAAAATCGATGCGCAAGGAATTCGAGCAAGCGATATCGGCTTACCTGGAAAAGATAGGCGGATCATCGAGCAAAGAATTGACCAACAAGCTGCAAAAGCTATTGCCGTCAGAAGCCTTCGAAGTGCATATTGTTGAACTTCCGCGTGGACTGAAAGTCGTTGAAGTCGACACAATGCTTGAAGCGAGTTCTTTTCTCGTGATGAAAGGCGACAGACAAACAAAAGTATTTCCGTTGAACGGCTTGGAAGTTTTCGATGATGCAAGATTGTTGAACGAAACAGCCGGACCATTGCTGGTTCTACTCGGACACAGCGGCGGACAAGAAGCGCATCAACCTCAAGTGCGTGCTTATGCACTTATGCCTGACACTATTGCTGATGTGACTGACAAATTCATTCCAAAGGTAGTTGGTGAAGGTACAGCTCGTTTTGCAAAGAATGGCCGTGACATTCAGCTTGAACTGTGTGTCTTGTCCATGGGCAAAGTGGATAGCGTAATAAGTAAAGACACCAAGATAGAAACTACCACCGCACATCAAAATCTGCAGTGGAAGGATGCACATTATGTATCCGCCATTGATTTTGCATCATCACCCTTACTCCCTTTGTACGCAGTAACAGAGTGCTTGCGTAATCCGGAATTGATGCCGGCATATAAATCATTCTTGGGCAGCAAGGGGCAAGAACTTGTAGCCAACTACAAATCACCAAATGCCGGCAACTTCCTAATTAAGAAGGGTGCACTTGGTCCTGGAAAAATAGCTTACACATTGGCCGGACCGACAGGTGCATTCAAAATAAATGTTGCACGCGACAGCAAGAATAATTGGACAATTGCTTCATACGCGAGCGACAAAACTGCTAATGCTGTCGCCGACAACGAAGAAGAAACCATTGCTGATGATGTTGATGAAAAACCAACACCGGCAGTAGCATCCACACCAGCTCCTATTGTTGTGACAAAGAAAGCTCAACCCGCCCCGGTTGTCGTCACCAAGAAGCCTCAACCAGCACCAGTTGTTGTAACAAAGAAAGCGGCTCCAGCTCCTATTGCTGTAAGGAAAGCAGCACCGGCTCCTATCATCGCTAAAAAGCCCGAGCCAAAACCGGTTATTGAAACAAAGCGCGACAAAAAGCGCGACCTCAATAGCATCAAGCCCATTGCTTCACTAAAGCCGGAGCCAAAAGTAGTAGCGGACCCAGTTGAAACACCAATGGCAAGCGAATCGGCGTACATATCCAGCTCTATTTCCGCTTCAACCGTCAACATTCGCACAGCTCCAGGCACTGACGCCAAGCCACTAGCAGAAGTATCCAAAGGCGCTCAGATAGAAATTGTCGGCAAAGCAGGCGGCTGGTACAAAGTGCGTCACAACGGCAAAACAGGCTACGTCTACGCTGGTCTGGTTGACTATCAAAAGCCCGAAGCATACACAACAGCCACAATCACCAAAGGCACAACGGCCGTCGACCATAAGAAGAAGCCAACTGTTAAGCCACAAGCCGGCGACAGGGTAATCGTCTTGGGCGGCATGAAAAATGACAAATATAGAGTGCAATTCCCCAACGGAAAAACCGGCTATATCAACAAGGACGCGGTTAACGTCAATATTGATACGCCTCAATTTGTTCCGTAACAATTCGTGCTTGATAACTACATGATATATTTAAGAGGTCGTACAATTACAAACTTATCGGGACGTAGCGCAGCTTGGTAGCGCGGTTGCTTTGGGAGCAATAGGTCGCAGGTTCAAATCCTGTCGTCCCGAAATTTATTAAGATTTGATCTCTTAGAACTATATTTTGTTACTATGAGAATTGAAAATCCGGGTTACGTCTTCCGAAGCCCCTGATCTAACTCAGGGGAGACCGCCAAAGGCGGTTACCACCAAGGTGGTGTAGGAGACGGGGCTCGGTATTTTTACTTGAGCATGAAATTCCACACCGTGAATCTGTCCTCTCTGTAAGGTGTATTCGGAATGTCCGTTTTTAATTTTGCACGCGCCTTTACATAAGCAGACAACTCAACCTTCGCGATTTTCGCTCCAGCAACCGTGAAGCGTTTGTTCTTCAAATAACCAACTGCACCAAGTATTATGTCCGCGACCTGAACGATTGTTGATTGTTTGGAATCGGCAAACTCGACTAATCGAAAAGGGCGTCTATCAATATTGCAGCTGCTTTTCATACCATTGTTCAAAATGGTGCGCAAGTCATCCAACTTATAGCCCGTTTGTCTTTGGTCCAAAAATACGTATAAATCATTGTTGTGTCCATATCTTTTTCCAAAGCTATGCAACAGAAATTGATAGAAGAACTTATAGAATCCGAGCTCGTAACTCTCACTAAACTGCTTATGCTTTATCTTGGTGCTATCTAGAATCATGCAATGGAACGAAAGCTTCCCAGACCCAAGTAACTCAAAGAATAAGTCAATGAACCTCCTGTACTCTTCCGTTTTTTGATTCGTTACTTTCGACCATTTCAATTCTCTGGTCATGTTTGTCTGAACTCGAAGATTAGAAAATGCCTGTTCGATTTCTTTGAGCAAATGAGCTCGAACTGCGATTCCGCCCAGCAACATAAACTGCTGCGCGTCCTGTGAACTTTCGTCCGCATAGATGTAGATCTTGTCCATG
>JAKFVJ010000222.1 GCA_021732245.1 Candidatus Obscuribacterales bacterium
TTTGGAACTATCGGCAAATTCAAACTCGATCCTTACCAATATTTATCAGAGTACTTGCAATGCTGCGCCAAAAATGGCGGCAGACCTCCCGATGATCTATCCGACTTTCTCCCATGGAAAATGTCCGACCAACGCAAACAAGAACTTGCGCTACCAACTGTCGCCTGAATTGACCACACGGTTCACTGAGCTTTTACTATTTTTGCGGGTGACTACGAGCAGGGGTAGTAGATATTTGTCATTCTGAGTGAAGGCGCGTTAGTGCCGCAGCGAAGAATCCGCCGTAATTAGACGTGGTCGATTTGATCAAGTCGTATGTAGAGTACTTGCGGTGGATTCTTCGCCTCGCTCAGAATGACAAATATAGGCGGGCGCATGCAATGCGCACCTACAAGCGACCCTACGTACCCGCGATGACGGTGATGGCTTTGTCCAAAGTTAGGTATTTGTCGATGGCGGAGTTGATTTGATCTTTGGTTACGGCTTTTACGTCGCGGGAGAAGTTGTCTAGGAGTTCTAGTGGGAGCCCCAAGTACTCGTAACTTGTAATCGACGATGCCATGCCCATAGATGTGCGAAGTCCCACCACGAAGCTTCCTGCGGCGCGGCCGGCTTCGTCTGCGTGTTCTTTGTCGCGGATGCCGGAGGTGCGGTATTCGGCGACAACGTCGTTGACTAGCGACAAGGCTTTGTCTATGTTAACTGGGTTGACTGACAAGCTGATTATCCAGGGAGCGTAGCCGAAAGAAACATCTTCGAATCCGGAGTGGATGCCGTAAGTTAAGCCTTCGCGTTCGCGGACAACCAAACCAAGACGCGACGAGAGTGTGTCTTTGCCGAGTGCATTATTACCCAGCATTGCCGGATAGAATTCGGGCGCAGTGCGCTTTAAGTCCACTGGATAACCGATGATGATGTCGACGTTTTTCTTGTCAGGAATTGGTACTTCGACGCGCTGTGCTCGGGTCGGCGCTGCAACTGGTGGTACAACAATTACCGGGGCTTGTTTGCCCTTCCACTTCTCGAAGTGCGTGCGCACTAATGAAAGTGCTGTGTCCGGTTCGATATCGCCGACAATGGTGAGCACCATTCCGACTGGACTGAAATACTGCTTGTGGAAATCGCGAATGTCCTGGCGTGTGATTGCCTCAACTTCCGCCATTTGTTCTTCAAATGTCTTGGCGTAATAGACAGAATCAGCCGGATACAGGCTTTGCAAGAATTGATTGCGCGCGCGTGCACTAGTGTCTGTGATTTGCTCTTGCAAATAAGATGTAAGTTCTGTCTTGCACTTCTTGAGCTCAACGTCTGCCATCAATGGCTTTTGTATAACATCGCTTAAGAGTTCAAGGAATGTCGGCAAGTCACCGGTAACCATTTTGCTGGCTAAGTTGACGGCAAAGTTATCCGGCTTGATAGCAAGGCTGCTGCCCATCTCTTCCAGGATTTCGCCAATTTGAGTTTTGGTATATTTGCTTGTGCCTCTCACCATCATGTCTGTGACGACGCTCGGTGTCAGCGACAGCTTGTGATCTGCAAAGCAGAAGCCGGCACGTAGCTTCGCTGTGACTGCAATCGAGCCTGTTCCGGGGTTGGGCAACACTAACACTGTCATGCCGTTATCGAGAACAGTGCGTTGTACATTTTTAGCAAATGAAGGGCGCTCAGCCTTCTCTGGCTTTTTCAATGTGGCAATTGCTGGAGTGGTGGCAAAAGAGATTGATCCGCTTTCTTTGCCGTTTGTTGCTTTGACCTTCTTGCCTGGTTTGATTTTGGACAATGCTTCATCGAGCCCTTTGGGAATAAACCAGCCTACTGTGCGATTCTCGCGAGCAAAGTACGTACCTGCTACGCGTTGTACATCAGCGAGACTGACGGCATCGAAATTTTCATCGTAATCCATTAACCAGCGCCAGTTAGCAACGGCTTCTGCTTCGCCTAGTTGGCTGACAAATACCATCGGATCGGCCGCTGCAAGTACAGTACCTTTGCGATTAGCGCTTTTTGCGCGATTTAATTCGTCACTGGTTGGTGGTTCTGCTGCAAGTTTTGCAATTTCATCAATGATGGCGTCTTCGACGTCTTTTGGATGCACGCCTGGATTGACTGTCGCACCGAGAAAAATAAGTCCAGGATCGCGCTGCTCGTTGTGCCAGGTGAAGCAGTCTACAGCAAGCCCTGTGTCTATGAGTCTCTTGTAGAGACGTGTCGAGCGTCTGTCGCTGCTTCCCAGAATCGAGGCGAGTGCGGCAATTGCATGCGTGTCTTTGTGCTGTGCTTCCGGTATGTGATAGGCAAGCATTACTTGGCAGAGCTCTCCGGCGCGGCGCAGCTCAAAGCGGCGCTCACCTTCCTGTGGTGGCTCAACCGTGTAGACAGTTGGAATCACATGCTTGGGCTTGGCGATGTTGTTGAAGTATTTGTGGATAAGTTTTAGTGCGTCTTCTTGTTCGAAGTCTCCGACGACGATGGCAGTAGCATTGCTTGGCCAGTAGTAGGTGTCGTAAAACTCTTTCAGTCTCTCTAGAGGAACTCCCTCGATGTCCGAGCGCCAACCAATCGTCGGATGATGATAAGGATGTGCGGAAAACGCGTGAGCGTACATTGCATCGAGCAATACATCATGCGGATCATTTTCGCCGCGCTCAAACTCGTTGCGCACGACAGTCATTTCCGCATCACGATCTTCTTGGCGGATCAAAAGCCCGCGCATGCGATCTGCTTCCAGGCGAATACAGAGTTCTAGATGTTCAGACGGCACCGCCTCGAAATAATTTGTTCTGTCAAACCAGGTGGTGGCGTTATACATCGCGCCAATTGGTTTCAGTTGATCATCAAAGCCTTGTCCGTTTTCCGGGTTGTTCTTTTCCGTGCCTTTGAACATCATGTGTTCAAGGAAGTGTGTCGAGCCTGTATATCCAACGCCTTCGTTGATGGAGCCGATGCGATAAAGGAGCATGAAGGTCGCCACAGGAGCCGTGTTGTTGCGGCAGAGGAGGATTTTTAAGCCGTTGCTGTTTAAACTATATTCGATAGTGCCGCTTTTTTCGGAAATAAACGATATGTTGAGTTCCTTGAGTAATTGATCCATGTTTTTCGTCGGGCTTGCCGTTAAGTTTTCCATTGAGGGCTCCTTATGTACTTAAACTTTATACTCTTGGAAAAACTTTTGCCTAGTCCGGGTTTACAATATGACATCTTCTCTTTTTGTCATTCTTCGCGAAAAGGGCGCATGCAATGCGCCCCTACAAAAACTGCAGGGAGAGAGGATCTCGTAACTTGAACTACGAGATCCTTCGCGAAAAGGGCGCATGCAATGCGCCCCTACAAAACTGCAGGGAGAGAGGATCTCGTAACTTGAGCTACGAGATCCTTCGCGAAAAGGGCGCATGCAATGCGCCCCTACGAATACCAATGACCGCATGAGACGGTTATTTCTTGGATATCTCTTCTTTCAGCACTTCAATGGCGCGCTGAAGTTGATTGTCCTTAGGCTAGTCGTATTCAAAGTTGGCTCCTTGCTCGCAAGTAACATCTGCCGGCAATCCACTTGGTTCTTCTATCTTGGTTCGTCCGGAACCAGGACAGATGCCATTTGGAGTTAGCCACTGAGCAATTGTTA